>JAKARN010000134.1 GCA_021828425.1 Pseudomonadota bacterium
GTGCTGTCGGGTCTCGGTCTCGTCGGGTTCCTCTGGCATTCGCTGCGAAACCGCGGCCGTCAGACCATTTTTGATCTCCGCCTGTTCCGGGATCAAAACTTTTCAAGTTCCTGTTTCCTCATTGCCGTCATGGGCCTCGGCATGTACGGTACGCTGATCCTGCAACCGGAACTGCTCGAGGGGCTCTTGAACTATCCGGTCCTGACCACGGGTCTCATCATGGCTCCGCGCGGGCTGGCCAGCATGGCCGGCATGTTCATGGTCGGGCGCCTGATCCACCGGGTCGATGCACGTCTCCTGGTGCTGGTGGGCGTGGTGCTGTCGGCCATCGGCACGTTTGCGCTCGACTGGTACAATCTCCACATCAACATGTTTTGGGTGCTCTGGCCAATCCTGGTCCAGGGCGTGGGGATGGGGATGCTGTTCGTTCCCCTCGCGACCATTGCCTATTCCACCCTCCCCCCCCGGGAATCAGCCGAGGCTGCCGGCATGTACAACCTGCTTCGAACCATCGGTTCCTCCATCGGCATCTCGATCGTTTCGACCCTGCTGACCGACGAGACACAGGTCAACTGGAATACTCTCGGAGGGCACATCAACCGCTTCAATCCGGCCTTGCAATCCTACCTCCATCACTCCGGACTCTTGCGGGTAAACCGGCCATTTGCCGTACTCCTGGGCCTCAACCTCGAGCGACATGCCAGCATGCTGGCGTTTTTGGACTGTTTCCGCTTCATCGGCTGGTCGTTCATTGTCATGATTCCCCTCATTTTGATCGTGAAAAAGCCGGACCGGGGGGGAACCTCTCCGGTCCATGCGTCCTTGGGAGACTAGGCGATGTATCGATCGATCCTCCTGGCCTACGATGGAACCCGGGAAAGCCGGCTGGCCCTCCGGGAAGGCGCGGAACTCGCGGCCTGCTGCGGAGCTTGCACCCACCTGCTGGCCATCGTCCACCTGCCCCCATCGGTGCTGGGGGCGGAATCCTTGGCCGCGGGCGGTGCCGTCGCGAGCGAAATCAACCGTTTCCAGGATATTCTGGACGAAGGAATCGAGCGGTTGAAAAGCCGGGGGCTGCGCTGCGAGGGCCATCTCGAACAAGGTGAACCGATGGAGGTGATCGTGCGCATGGCCGAGGCGGTTCACGCGGACCTCGTGGTTTTGGGATACCACCGACGGCGCGGGATTGAGAAGTGGTGGCGGTCGCCAACTTCGGCCCAGATCGTGGAACGACTGTCCACCTCTCTCCTCGTGGCGATCCGCCACGAGGAAAACCCGCCGGTGGATACGGCCTCCCCCACGGATTCGTCCGCTCCTCCTGAATCTGGTTGCCCCACACCCTCCTGAGGATTTTTACTTGCATATTCCACAAATTGTCTTTTTTGTACCCACCATCCGGCACAACCTGATCGCGATGAGCGTCATCACGGCCCTGACCGCACTCTGGATCGTCTGGCTGGCCCTGCGTGTCATCCGGCTGCGCTGGCGTCTCGCCACCGGCATCGGGGACGGCGGTCATCCGGAACTGGAACGGGCCATCCGGGTCCATGCCAACGCCGTCGAGATCGCTCCGTTAACCCTCCTCCTTTTGCTCATGGCGGCGCTCACGACCGCCAAGCAGCCCGAGGTCATCGGGCTCGGTATCCTTTTTCTCCTGGGACGCCTGCTGCACGGCTGGGGACTGTCCCGGAGCACCGGCCCGAGCTTTGGCCGGGCCTCCGGGATGATCCTCAATTTCCTTGTGATTGCCGTTCTTTCAGGACAGCTTCTCGCCGCCTTATTTCACTGATGCGGGGTGATCCTGTTCAATGGAGCAGGGCGACGCGACAACCCAGACAGTAGGCGTAGACGCCCCGCCGGCTCTTCAGGAAACCGAGTTCGGACCGCAAAACCGACCCGGTGCCTGACATCCCGGGCAGACGCTCCAAGAGGCCCAGCCAGCCGGGCAGCGACGGGTTCAGGATTTGTGCCGCAGCGGATGATCCGCCCGGACTCAAACGGGACAGCGACAGGAGAAAATGGACATAGAGGGGCAGTGGTTTTTGGAAAGTGACCACCTGATAATGGACCAGGTGGCTCAACTGGGCTGCTCCCCGGAGGGCATCCGACAATCCACCCAGGTCATTGACCAGGCCCAGCCGGATCGCGGTCCGGCCGATCCAGATATGGCCTCGTCCGATCGCATTGACGCGCTGGGGTGTCAAGTGTCTGAAATGGGCCACCTGGTCGATAAAATCCTGGTACCCATGAAGCACTTCGATCCGGAACAGGGTCCGGGCCGTCTGTGACAGGGGCCGCATCGGGTTGAATTGGCCAGAGAGCGGGGTTGTGCCCACGCCGTGAACCGAGATTCCGATCTTCGCAAGCAGCGGGGCGACGTCGGGAAAAATGCCGAAGATGCCGATGGATCCAGTCAGGGTGGTCGGCTCGGCGTAAATCCGATCGGCCGCCATGGAAATCCAGTATCCTCCCGATGCGGCCATGTCGCCCATCGAGACCACCACGGGCCGGCCGGTCTGTTCAAAGGCCACGATCGCATGCAGGATCTCATCCGAGGCGGCCGCGCTGCCACCCGGGCTGTTGACCCGCAGGACCAGTGCCTTGACCTGAGTATCACGACGGGCCGCACGAATCAGGTTCACCAAACTCCGGCTGCCGATTTCGCCGGGAGGAGCCGACCCGCTCACGATATCCCCATCGGCGTGGATCAGGGCAATTTCCGGCTTGCCTGTGAGATCCACAACTTTCGGGTGCAGGGCCAAGTAGGCCATGAGTCCCAGATGGTGGAAACCCGTGCGACCGGCACCCGAGGGACCCACCAAGCCTCGCAGGGCTGCATGGATCTCGGGGCGGGTCTGGATGGCGGTCACAAGATGAGCGGCCAGGGCATAGCGGGCCATGTCCCCTCCATTTTTCCGGAGGGCGGAGACCGCCTGGCCGACATAGTCGCCCACCGCATCCGGTGGCAGGTCACGTGAGACCGCCACTTCATGTTCGTAGTGCGTCCAGAGGCCCGTGAGATAGGCCGTCCACTGTTTGCGCGACGGCGCAGTCATGTGATTGCGGAGTAACGGCTCGACGGCATCCTTGTATTTTCCAACCCGGACCACGTAGACATCGACCCCGAGACGCTTGAGCAACTGAGCCAGGTAAGGTTCGTACAGTCCGAAGCCGCTGGGGATCACACCCCCCTCCGGAGACACATCGATCTGGGTCGCGACGGAGGCCAGGAGATACTGGGACGTGTCATAGCTCCGGCCGATGGCGATCACCGGTTTGCCGGTTTTCTCGAAATGCAAAAGAGCCCGTCGCACCGAGTCGATTTCGGGCATTCCGCCGCCGGTAAAACGGTCGGTATCGAGGACGATGGCCCGGATGTGGGGATCGCGGGAGGCGAGCCGGATGCCCCGAAGGACGTCCGCCAGGCCCGTCTCATGGCCGGATGGAATGTGTTCCAGATGGGCGATGGCCCGGCCGACCGGATTGTGGGTCTGTTCAACGAGACGGCCGGCAGGCCCGATCTCCAGAACGAGGTGGTTGGGTTCGGCTACCGGGGTTTTCCGGTGTTGCAGCACCACGAACAAGACCAGGGCAAGAAACCCGAAAAACAGCAGGTTGATGATGAGCAGACGGACAAGGTTGATGCCTCGCCAAAACGTTTTCAGGGCCTTCCAGGCCCCGGATTCAGGTTGACTCATCAGTTAGTCCTCCACAGGGGGAATCAAAACGGTCGGTCCAAAAAGTTCATGGGGTCCGGTTCGCATTCGTAACCTCGCGGGATCCCGTCCAAGCCGCCTCGAGACGACGAACATACTCTCCACGCCAACCCCTGTGTTCTGGTTTCATGAGACAGGAGCGGAGTACGCTCACGGTCGGTTGATCCATCTCAATGGCCGGTTGAGTTGACAACAGGCGGTGGGATGGGGCCTCGAAAAGTGCCAGGTATAATCCCTGACGACGCGCCTCCTCGAAAATCCTTCGGTTAAGCCGGCCCGCCTCACGAACCGACCTGGCCCGTGCGGAAAACACGAGGATATCCAGCTCGGGCGCGTTCAGTATAGTCCATTTCGAATCGTGCGCCAGGTCATCCGCAAGATCACGTGCCGCCGAGCAGCCGGTCCAGAGTTGTTTTGCGAATACGCCCCCGGGTTCCAGCGGGAAAAGGCGCAGAGTGCACCACAGGGCAGCTGCCGCGGCCCCCGGCCGTGAGCACTCGAGGCTGATCTCCCCGAGATGGCCGCCCGATGCCGTGTAGTAAGTATAGGGGGAGTCGTGGGCATAGACCCGTGCATCTTCCGGACGACGGAACAACACCGCACCCGAACCGTAGGGCTGGAGCCCGTGCTTGTGGGGATCAATCACGATCGAATCGCAGTCACGCAGGGCTTCGAAAGCCTTCCGGGTCGGGGGCTCGAAATGTTCCGAGACCAGGGAGAAATAGCCGCCGTACGCAGCATCGGCATGCAGGCGGAAGCCATGCCGTTCGCGTCGGCGGAGAATTTCATCGACCGGATCGGTTGCCCCCCAGCCGGTTGTGCCGACCGTCGCCACGACGACTCCCACATCATGGCGTTCGAGTGCGGCATCGAGGGCCACCATTTGCATGCGCCCACGGGCATCGACGGGGACCGGGACAAACGGGACGCCCAGCAGGCCCGCCATACGACGGTGCGTATAGTGTGCCTCCTCAGAGGCGACGATGGCCCGACGGTCGGGTTGACGTTCACGTGCGACCCAAAGCGCTTCCAGGTTGGCGACAGTCCCCCCGCCGGTCAGATGACCCAAAGGATCCGTCCATCCGAAAAGCCGGCCGAGGGATCGGATGCAGGATTTTTCGAGTCGCGAGGTGGCCCGCCCTCCATCCAGTGCATGATTGTTGGCATTGATGAAAAGGGATAGGGCCCATGCCATGCGAGCCACCGGATGCGGCGGCTTGAGCATCTGGCCGGCATAAAGCGGATGGAAATAAGGGTCATTGTCGGCCAGCTCCCCGGCCAGTTCCGTGAGCACATGGCGCATTGCGCCCGCATCCCAGTCCACATCAAAAGACGGGCAGGCATCAAATGAGTCCTCAAGCAGACGGGTGGCCTCGCAAAGGATCGAAAGCTCCTCGGTCCAGCGGAGCTGGGAAGCCGGCCGGGACGTAGCACCTTCGCGGAC
>JAKARN010000135.1 GCA_021828425.1 Pseudomonadota bacterium
CCGGATAGCCGGGGCCTGTAGAGCCGGAACAAGAGCTTTTGTCTGCCGCTCTCCCCTCAGCCCTCATGGCACCCGACCAGGAAGCACAGGATTTTGAGTTGCGGTTGGATACCTTGGGGCATCACGGACCCCAGGATACCCCTGCTCGCCATGAAGATATACCCCTGATTTCTGAACTTGTGCACACGGGAACCCTTGAAAAACCGGGGTTCACACCCGTCAACCGCCGTTACCCGGGAGGACGGCTAAGGAAGCTGTTCGCCACCCGGACCGGACTCATCCTCATCGGGAAGCACATAGATGGCCGGCAAATGACGGCCGGATCCGGCGTGGTCCATGCCCCAGCCCACGATCCAGGCCCGACCGGCCCGAAGACCGAAGTAATCCGGACCCCCAACCGGCCGGGTCCCGCCCGGCGGCTCCTTGTAGACGAGCGCGGCGCTGCGAACCTTGACGGCACCCTGCCCGTGGGCCCACTCGCAAAGACTGGTCAGGGTGAGTCCCTCGTCCCACACATCGTCAACGAAGAGCACGCTGCGGCCCGCAAGCGAGAGCCGGGGCACCGCCTGCCAGACGAGACGGCCCGGTTCAGTCCCCTCCCCGTAGCGTGAAACCCGGACGAAATCGACATCGAGCGCAAAGGGAAGCCGCTGGGTCAAAGCGGCCCCGACGTAGAGCCCCCCCGCCAGAACGACGAGGACCAGCGGGCGGGATCCCGCAAACTCCGCCGTGAGGTCTGCGGCCATACGGTCTAGGGCATCGGTGACCACTGGCGCCGGGTACAGACAGGATGCACCCGGTGGCAGGATCCCAACTCCGGTGGATCCGTCGCTCATCCCGCCTCTCCATCGTCACCAAACAGTCTCCCTTCCTGCTCCAAGGAGGTGAGGAGGCGAACCGCCTCCTGCCAATCCGGCCACTCGGAGGGAATCCCGGACCCTCGGCGCGGGGCGCCATGAAGCCGGAGCAGGCGCAGGCGGCTCGGAGGTGATTGGGGGTGGCGCAAAGTGCTCACCAGTTGGGCGGCTCCCGGACGGTCATTACAAATGAGTACCACATCCGACCCGGCCCCGAGCGCCCGGAGGGTCCTGTCTTCAAGCCCTCCCATCGAATCCAAGGCATGCATCGAGAGGTCGTCGCTCACAACGGCGCCTGCACAGCCCAAACGTCGGCGCAAGATCTCATCGATCCAGAAGGCCGACAGACTGGCCGGGTCGGGATCGAGTGCCGGAAAGCGGATATGCGCGGTCATGACCGAGATCTCGGGCAAGCGGCCAATAATAGTCCGGAACGGGACGATGTCACGCCGTTCCAGGGTCTCTGCCTTCCGGGAATCGCTGACCGCTTCGTGATGGGTGTCGGCGCCCACTCCGCCGTGGCCCGGAAAATGCTTGATCGTCGCATGGACTCCACCACTCTCGAGCCCGCGGATCCAGTGCAGGGCCAACTCGGCGACCAGAGCAGGATCGGACCCGAAGGCCCGGTCACCGATCACCGTGCTGTCCCGGTGGACCAGATCGACAACCGGGGCGAAACAAAGATCGATGCCAAGATGGTTGAGTTCCACGCCCGCCACAAAACCGGCAGCCCGGCACAGTTCGCGGGCCCTCTTCCGGTCACGGGCCCAGACCGCACCCAGAGCCTGGGCCGAGGGCAGGGCCGTCAGTCCCTCGCGGAAACGCTGGATGCGCCCCCCCTCGTGGTCGACGGCAATGAGGAGTGGTGGAGTTCTCAGCGCATGCAGCTCATCACAGAGCCGGATGACCTGCTCGGTCCCGGCATAGTTGCGGGAAAAAAGCACCACCCCACCCACCATCGGCGAGGCCAGAAGCTCCCGGTCCTCGGCATCGAGCGCGACCCCGGGCAGATCGAGAAAGAGCGGACCCAGATGAGTTATCGGTCGAGTGAACACCTCTCCTCCAGGGACCATTGACCGAAGGGCTGTTCGGCCAGAAACTGGTTGTAGAAGCGGGGATCGTCGGTCACCTCCCGGCCGATCCAGTCGGGGAGATGGACGGGTTCCCCCACACTTGGAAGCTCGACCTCAGCCAGGATCAGTCCGGCATTCAGCCCACCAAACACATCGACCTCCCACAGCCGTCCCCCCGAGGGCACGGCATGACGGACCTTCTCCACCAGCCGCCCTCCGGCATAGGCCTCGAGCAGTGCATGGGCCTCCTCTGAGGGAATCGCATACTCGAACTCCATCCGGGCCGGACCGGAAAGACGGCTTTTCAGGGTGAGCCGTCCCTCATCCCCCGCGACCCGCACGCGGACGGTCACCCCGGGGCCCTGCGCGATATATCCCTGACGAAGGGGCCGGGCGGAGATGGCCAATGCCCGCCAGTCTTCCGAGCGGAGCAGATACTTGCGTTCGATTTCCTCCCTCATGAGCGGACAAAAAAGGCCAGGCATTCGAGATGGGCCGTCTGCGGAAACATGTCGTAGGTCCGAAAGCGCGCGAGGCGGTATCCCAGGTCACGGATCAGCCGGGCGGCATCGCGGGCCAGGGTGGCCGGTTGACAGGACACATAGAGCAGGCGTTCGGGACGCCAGAGTGCAAGGGACTCGAGAATGGAAGCCGCACCGGCCCGCGGCGGATCAAGCACCACGCCCTCCACGGCCCCCTCCACCCCGAGCCTCTCCACCGGCCGGCTGAGGTCTGCCTGGCACACGCGCACGTTTGAAAAACCATTGCGCCGTATATTGTGCCGGAGGGACGCGCAGGATCCCGGATGACCCTCCACGGCAATCACCTGTCGTGCCCGGCGGGCCAAGGGCAGGGAAAAATTGCCGACTCCGGCATAGAGATCCAGCCAGTCTCCGGCCAAAGACGGCTCCGCCCACGTCACGAGATCGTGCACGAGCACCCGGTTGATCCCTTCATGGACCTGGATGAAGTCGGCAACGCGGAAGGCAATCTCACAGTCGAACTCATCGAGCCGGTAGCTCTGGCGGAGGTCCGTCCCGTCCGGTGGATCCATCACCTGTGCCATCACTTCCTCCTCGATTGGAAGACCCTGCGATGCGAGCCGGTCTCCCGATGCCCTCCACCCGGCAGGCGCGGAACCGGGACGACCGATCAGTCGTGCGGCCGGCCCCTGGTCTCCCGCTGCAAGCTCGATTCCCACAAGCGACCGGCGACGGGAAACCGGCGCGAGAAGCTCACCCAGCCGAACCACCCACCCGGCCAGTACCGGTGTCAGGATCGGACATTGCGTAAGGGCAAGGACGCCCCACCCCACGCGGGCCCGGTACCCGACCTCAAAACGACCGCCCGAGGCGTCCTCACAGTGGAGCCGGACCCTCCGCCGGTAGGACCAGGGCAGGCCGGACTCGGGAGGATCCACCTGTTCCGGGCGAACGTGTCCGAGCCGTTCCAGAATCTCGAGTGTAGCCGAGGTCTTGTGTCGAATCTGGGCTTCGGGGGCGAGCATCTGGAGCGCACATCCTCCGCAGGTCCCGAAATGCAGGCAAGCCGGCTCGCGCCGATCGGCAGAACGCTTGAGGTAGCGCTTGGGTGTGGCTTCGTCGAACCGGGCGTGACGCGCCCCCACCGCGACCTCCACGATCTCCCCGGGCAGGGCATCCCGGACCAGCAGCGTCTTGCCCCCGTGGTGTGCCACCCCGAGACCCTCGAGCGTGAGTCTTTCGATCTCAACCGACATCATGCGGAATCCGCGGGTGACTCCCAGAAGTTGCGATCCCAGTGCGACAGGAATTCCTGCCAGTGGGGTTCCGGATGCGCCTCCAGGAAGCGCTCGACCTCCCGGACCGAGGCCCGGAACCGGTCACCCGTCAGGCGGTCTCGCAGGCGTTCCAGGCGGAGAAAGAGAAGATAGGTGGTGAGCGCATCGACTTCGCAATAGCGGTCGATGCGTTCCCGTTCGCCGGCGAGATAGGATGCGAGCACCTCGCCACCGGACAGATCCAGCTTGCCGGGCAGCCCGACGAGCCGCGCGGCCTCGTCCAGACGGACCGCGTTGCGCCCGGACTGGAAACCGCCCAAAACGTCCATGAGGTCCGTGTGCCGCCAATGGTAACGGGACAGGTAGTTATTGAAACGGAACTCGGGCAGACGATCCCCGGTTTCCCAATAGACCGCCGAAGGAATCGCGTACCGGAGGGCTCGATACTGGAGGACCGGGAGATCGAAAGCGTTTCCATTCCAGCTGACCAGCCGGGGTTTCACGCGATCGAGGCCGGCAAAAAAGCGACTGATCCGCTCGCGTTCGCCGTCGAGACGGGAACCCAGGGAAAAGCACTTGAGTTCCTGATCCGTCCGGAGAACCATGCCGATCACCAGCACGGCGTGGAGGTGAATGGGCATGAACTCGCTCCCCCCCGTGTCCTGCCGGCGTTTCTGGAGCATCGCTTCCATCTGCTCCGCTTCCGAAAGGTCCTGAAGCCCCCACAAACAGGATCCCAGCGCGGCATCCGGAATGGTCTCGATATCGAAGGCCAGTATCGGCTCGTTCAAGCCCCCCCCTGTTCCGGTGGCAGCGCTCTTGCTAGAATCTCATTCTATGCGTAAAACCCAGATCGGGGGCCTCCTGGCATTATTGGCCAGCCTGGGGATGACCCCGGCATATGGAGCCCGACCGACTGCCTCGAAGCTCATCCTCATCGAACGGGTGGGCCAACCGGTTTACGAGGCATTCACCCGGGACCTCGAAACCGCACTGTCCCGGCGTGGCATTGCAGGCATCCGGATCCTCAAGCGCGGACCCGGACTCCGAACGGATCCGTGGATGATCTCCCGGCTCGACCGGTCGGTCCTCATCGTGACCGTCGGACCCGGCAGCCTCGCCTGGCTCCTGGCCCGCAACCCCACGGCACCGGTTTTGGCCATGTATGTGACCCGCGACACCTTTCACCGTCTGACCGGATCCGCCCACGCGCCGGTCACGGCCATCTATCTGAACCAGCCCTTCGGACGCTTCCTCGACCTGGCCGGCATTTTGATCCCGCGCCTGCGCGCCATCTCCGCGGTTTTGAGCGAAAACCAGCAATGGCGACGCCGAATCATTGAACGGATTGCGCATGCCCACGGGTATACGGCCCATGTGATCGTGACGCCCCCGAATCCGAGGGATATTTTGAGCGCATTTCGATTTGCCCTGCCGGGCACCGATGCCTTGATCGAACTCCCCGA
>JAKARN010000136.1:0-1971 GCA_021828425.1 Pseudomonadota bacterium
GATGATGCTCAATGCCATGCCGGCACGGGAAGCGAGCCGCTGGTTCGGTGCCGCCCCCCCGGACCTCTCCGTGATGGTGGACCAGAAGGGGGTGAACTGGGTCTACACCTATCTCCAGAGCTTCTATCTCGACCCGAACCGGCCGACCGGGGTGAACAATGCCGCGTTCTACCGGGTGGCCATGCCCGATCCCTTCTGGCAGGTCCAGGGTCTTCAGAAGCTCGTCTACCGCAAGGTCAGTGAGAACGGCGGGACGGTCAACCGCTTTGTCCGCTTCGTGCTCGTTACTCCGGGAACCCGCTCTCCCGCAGCATTCCGGCACATGGTCGGCAACCTGACCAATTTCCTGTACTACGTGGGGCATCCCGACGAACTCAAACGGGTTCACCTGGGGATCTGGGTCATCGCCTTCCTGGTGGTGTTCACCGTGTTCGCCTATTTCCTCAAGCGCGAATACTGGAAGGATGTCCACCGCAAGCACCCCCATGAAAAATGAGCAGGGCGGAGTACGGTCACTGACTGCGCGTCCACTCCGGATGCCGGTCTGCCGTTAATCGGATGAAGCTTTACTCGGATCCGATGGGTGCGGACAGCCATCGGGTCCGCATCGTGATCGCCGAAAAGTCGGTTGAAAGCACGGTCGTGGACCTGACGGCCGGAGGGGGACTCCCGGCCGAACTCCTGGCCGTGAATCCCTACCGGCAGATTCCCATGATGTGCGATCGGGACGTCATGATCTATCCAGGCCGGATCATCCTCGAGTATCTCGACGAACGCTTTCCCCATCCTCCCCTCCTGCCGCCCGACCCGATCGCGCGGGCCCGGATGCGTCTCGCGCTCTACCGCATCGAGCGCGACTGGTATTCGCTCATTCCGGATCTCGAAAACCGGGCGCGGGGCAAGACCGACAAGTGTCGCGCCCAGCTCAAAGACAGCCTGGCCGGCAGTCGCGAGGTCTTCGCCGAAAAACCCTTTTTCCTGAGCGACGAACTCACGCTGGTCGACATCAGTCTGGCCCCGATCCTCTGGCGTCTCGAGTCCTGGGAGATTCCGCTCACCTCCCTGCCGGCACCGGTCGTGGATTATGCGGAACGGCTGTTTCGCCGGCCCGCCTTCCGTGCGAGCCTGAGTGCCCCGGAACGACGGATCCGGCCGTTGCCCCTGCCATGATTCCCTACCGGTCCTATCTCCTCCGGGCCTTCCATCAGTGGATCGTGGACAACGGACTCACCCCGCACCTCGTCCTGGCCGTGGGCGTCCAAGGCACACGGATTCCGCCCCTGCCGGCCCCGGAGGGGCGGGTCATCCTCAATCTGTCCCCGACGGCCACCCGCACGCTCACAATCGGCACCGACGGCATCGAGGCCGAGATGCGTTTTGACGGCAATCCCTTTTCCGTCCGGATTCCGCTCGCCGGCTGCCTCGGCATTTTCGCCGCGGAGAATGGCGTTGGGATGTGGTTCCCCGACGAGCCCGCGCTTCCGGCCGGCGGCCCGCCTGCCTCCCCACCCGATGGTCACCCGCCCGCGGGCCGGCCCACCCTCCGGATCGTCAAGTAATCCCGGGCAGCCCCCCTTTCCGTCAAAAAACAAATGACAGCTGGTGTGTGGAGAAAACCTCCGTTGTCCCGTAACGGAGTCCCGGACGATTTTTCCCGAGGGAGAACCTGGCCTTGCCGGCGCGAGATCGGATCAAGGGCTGCAGGTGGATGGACGACCAAAGAGACCGGATCGATCGCATGAGCCCTTGCATCCTGCCTCCCCGAAAGCAGGAAGGCCCGGGGCAACACCGGGTTTCTCCACTCAAAAACAAGAGAGCCAAAACCCAAAGTGTACCCCCTGCCCCCACGTGCGGGAGGGTCCCGGGCCAGGCAGCGCGGCTGGCCCCCCCAGGCCTAACCTTGGGAATCCCCTGCCCGCCTCCGCCGGGTCCAGCCCAGGAGACCCATCAGCCCGGCGAGGATCCCCAGCG
>JAKARN010000136.1:1981-5149 GCA_021828425.1 Pseudomonadota bacterium
CGCCAAGGGTGAAAACCCGCCACCACCTCCACTCGCCGAGGGAGGTGGTGGGGGCGGAGACGGAGGAGGTGCAGCCACCGTCACCGCCATCGTTCCCGTCACCGTATCCCCAAAGGCATCCTCCGCCGTGACCGTCACATGGGAGACCCCCGCCATGCTCCCCGAGACCAGCTTGAGCGTGCAGTCCAGATCGGCTTCCGTCGTCCCACAACCGGAGGAAACCGTCACATCCGAGGCCGGAAGAACCGCAGGATCGCTGCTGGCGAGAGCCACGGTAAAGGGCGCCGTCCCGGTCAGCGCAAATGACTCCGTCGTGCTCGTCTTCTCGCCCAATGTCACATCCGCCAGCCCGGCCAGCACCGGGTTGATGGTGAAGAGAACCGCCGCCGTGTTGCTCACCGGATAGCTTGGACTATCGGCGGCCGTGCACGAGAGTGAGGCCTGGCCCTGCCAGGTGAAGACATCCGGTCCGCTGTAGGTGGCCGAGGAGGGCGTGTAGGTATAGGCCCCGGTCGCGGCCGTGAAGACCACACTGCCCCGGATCGGTGACTGGACGAGGACATCACTGGTCGCACAAGTCGTCCCGTTGCCGAGCGCCGGAACCGATGCGGTGATCTGGGAACCCACATTGCCCGAAGCACGGCTGTTGCCCGCAATCAACGCCCCCGGACCCACGAATGCACCCAGGGAAAAAGGAGTAGTCCCAATCGTGACCGTCGAGACCACCGTGTCGGTGGCGGCATCGATCACCGAAACGGTGCCGCCATTGGCGTTTGCGACATAGACCCGGCTGCCATCCGGACTCACCGCGACGCCTTGGGGGGTAGTGCCAACGGGCACCGTCGAGACCACCGTGTCATTCGCGGTGTCAATCACCGAAACGGTGCTGCTGCCTTCGTTTGCGACATAGACCCGGCTGCCGTCCGGACTCACCGCAACGCCTGTGGGGCCTGAGCCAACGGGCACCGTCGCCACCACCGTGTCATCCACGGTATCGATCACTGAAACGGTGCTGAAACTGTCACCGTCAAAGTTTGCAACATAGACGCGGCTGCCGTCCGGACTCACCGCGACCCCAAGGGGGCCTGTGCCAACGGTCACCGTCGAGACCACCGCGTCGGTGGCCGTGTCGATCACCGAAACGGTGTTGCCACTGCTGCTGCCATTGTTTGTGACATAGGCCCGGCTGCCATCCGGACTCACCGCAACGCCTCTGGGGCTTGAGCCAACATTCACCGTTGCCACCACCGTGTCGGTGGCGGCATCGATCACCGAAACGCTGCTGCTGCCACCGTTTGTGACATAGACCCGGCTGCCGTCCGGACTCACCGCAATGCCAGCGGGGCCTGTGCCGACGGTCACCGTCGAGACCACCGTGTCGGTGGCCGCATCGATCACCGAAACGCTGCTGCTGCCACCGTTTGTGACATAGACCCGGCTGCCGTCCGGACTCACCGCAACGCCAAGGGGGAATGAGCCAACGGGCACCGTCGAGACCACCGTGTCATTCGCGGTGTCAATCACCGAAACGCTGTCGCTGCCATTGTTTGCGACATAGGCATATGGGGCGGCCCCGGCAGCGCTGGCCATCACGCCCGACAGCAACAGCAATACCGCCACGGGCAAAAGCCCCCGATACAGGGGAAATAGGGAACGTTTCATGATGCTGCTCCTCCGTTGATCCACCGGCTTGCAGTACCAAAGACTGGTTTTCTTCAAGCTTGATTTGACCTATATCACCTTCCAGACCAGGGTGTCAAATGGATGTAATAGGTCCGGTAATGTCTCAGTTTGAAAGATTTTCCTTGGGTGGAGGATGAGAACCGTCAGCGTCCGGGGTTTCAAGCGCTGCGCGCTCCTGCGAGGTGAGAACATGCGGTATGGTGTACGGTGCGCCCGTGTGCTTGTCGAAGAATGGGTTTGGCCGCGCGAGGCCGTGCACCGACCAAACGAGCAGCTTCGAGATGCGGCGGAGGAAGACGCTGAACTTCGGTGGCGGAGGCGCCGTCAAGGGGAGTGGCCCAAGCGCTGAACGTTCGAAGATTCGGCAAAGAGGCGGGCCCAAGGCCACATCGCGAGAGTGGCCACCCGCTTCGTGGTCCATGAAACTGTGGATGACTCCAATCATCGGGACGTGCGGCCCCATAGTGTTTCCGATTGGAGTTCGGCAACAATCGGTGTGCCAACGATAGACGCCCTGCTTGCTCAGACGCAGGCATCCTACGGCGTCCCTGCCTGTGGTGATCTTGATGCGCCCTACCGGCATCTGGAAGATGTCCGTGCCGCCGGCATCGTCCAACACGTCTGCCCGCCCCAGGAACCGCGCAAAGACCTGGCAGTCCTTGCAGTAGCAGACAACCCTGAAGCCGGTGGACGGCGAGATCCCGTTCGCGATGCCGCGCACGCGCCCGCATTGGCATCGAAGTGGAACCTCCATCCCCGGATGCCTGATCGCCCCGGTCATTTCACCCTCCCCCAAGGATCAACACAATTCACATTTTATTGGCGGTCGCGACCATCCCATTTTGGGCCAGCGCCCACGATGAGGCAAGACCCGACTTTCAAACTGAGGCAGTGCCATACAGTCTCTTTGACAGCTGGGGTGGTGATGGAGGAGCTATTTTGTAGCAGAGCCTTGAGGCCGGGGCCCAGGTGGGAGCAGAACGGTGTTTTAGGCAATCAGCCCCTCGATGAGCTTTCGGTTGAAACTGGCACCCCGAGCGTAGTACCCAGCCAGATGCGAACCCAAGCCTCTATGCACCCTGCCTCCAGAAAACATGAAGGCCCGGGGGAGCGCTCCCGGGCCTCGATCTAGCCTTGGGGGGCCCCGATCCGCCTCCGCCGGGTCCAGCCCAAAAGACCCATCAGCCCGGCAAGAATCCCCAGCCCCAGGGGCGAAAACCCGCCCCCCCCGCCTCCACTCGACGGGGGCGGCGGCGCAGTCGCCGTCACCGCCACCGTTTCCGTCACCGTATCCCCAAAAGCGTCCTTTGCCGTGGCCGTCAGATTGGAGGTCCCCGCCTGGCTCCCCGTGACCAGCTTGAGCGTGCAACCCAGATCAGCCTCCGTCGTCCCGCAGGGAGCAGACAGTATCACCCCCGAGGCCGGAAGCACCGCCAGATTGCTGCTGGCCAAAGTCAGGGTGAAGGGCGCCGTCCCGGTCAGATC
>JAKARN010000137.1 GCA_021828425.1 Pseudomonadota bacterium
TCATCCGGCCACAGAAAGCGGGCGAGTGCTTTATCGGCCGGTTAAACGACAGTGCGAACCGGAGGGCGGGTTCCATATAGGTTGCATCGTACACGGCAACTTTTGCTTGAAGACCAGCGATAAGATGATCGGCCAGACCTGTTGCGGCGTCTCGGCGTCGATCTCGATCGGCGGCAATGCTGGGTGTGGACCTACGCACTGCGCCATGCAACGTGGTAATTCCAGCCGAGTTTGGTCTGACTCCTCTGGCCCTCATCGTGGTCGCCGTGCTGCAAATCAAAAGGAATCGCTGGCACAGCGTGTTGGGTAGATGCCCTTTTATGCAAAATGCTTGCACCCACACAATCCTTGCAATAAAGTAAGGAACAGCAATTTTTGTAGTGCAGCAAGATAAGGGTCAAATTACCCTCCCCAAAGACGTACGGTCCCGTCTGGGGGTAGATACGGGGGATCGGGTTGAGTTTGTTGAAGTTAAAAAAGGTGTTTTCCAGATGGTTGCGGCTACCCGGGACGTTAGGTCCCTGAAAGGCATCGTCCCCAAACCGAGGCGGCCCGTGACGATCGATGAGGTGAAACAAGCGATTTCAGAAATGGGAGGGAAGCCGTGATAGGGCTGGACATGAACGTCGTCATCAGGTACCTCGTGCAAGACGATAAGAAACAGTCCGCGACGGCAACCCGGCTTATCGAGGAATCGCTTTCAGCGGAGACGCCCGGGTACATCATTCACATCACTCTCTGTGAAATCGCGTGGGTGCTTCAGCGTTGTTATAGCGTTGGAAAGTCTCAATTAAGGGAGATCGTTACGGGATTGCTGACAACCAAACAGTTGCTGGTTGAAAATGTTAAGGTGGTTTGGAAAGCGTTGCGCGCTTTCGACGCGAACAACGCCGATTTTTGCGACTCCTTAGCCAGGCTGTGCGCTTGCCCAAGGAATTCCGGTTTTCGGGCGAGGAGGTGCAGATCAAGCACGTGGGCGAAGGAGTCCTCTTGTTGCCGATGCACGTCACCTGTGAGCAGGTGATGGCTGTAGTCGGACGCTTCCAGGGATCAATCGAACAGCAACAACCAGACGATCAGTCCAGGCGCTGGCAATGACCTGGATGTTCGATACGGACATCATGATTCACCTGATCAACCGGAGACCGGGCTACGAGCGTGTTGCCCGACGCATGTCGGGCCGATCACCAGGCTCGCTTCGCCTATCCGCGGTCACCGTTGCCGAGCCGAGATTCGGGGCGGCAAACAGTGACTTGAGGCAGGAAAACGAGGCGGTCTTGGAAGAACTTCTCCATTTGTTCGAACTGGAGGATCTTCCCTGCCGGGCGGCCAAGGACTTTTCCGACATCAAGGTTGCCTTACGATCCAAGGGCAAACCCATCGGACCCGATGATCTGCGGATTGCCGCGCATGCGCGCCATGTCCGCGCAACGGTGGTCACCAGCAACGCACGCGAATTTCGCCGCGTGCCGGGCCTTTCTGTGGAGAATTGGCTGAGGCCGTAGGCACCGATGCAGGTCGCGGGACACGCGGGATGATCGATCCAGATCGGCCCGCGGCTCGGTGTCCTGGGTTCGCATCGACGATTTGAAGGCTCGATTGAAGTCTGGAAATTACCAGATTGCCTGGGGGCAACTCGTGAATCGACGTGAGCACATGGGCGAGCGACGGCATACGACCCGCTGAAGCATGTTGGCTTCTCTCGTAAAGTCCAGAACCCCTTGATCTGCTTCGGCCTGGGACACCGCGAATGGCGAGGAGGCGGATCTCGTGATTGAAGAAGGCGGAAAACCCCTGCCGATCGAGGTCGTGGTGACGTCCACTCGCCTGCCGCGGGGAGGCTTTCCATGGTTTTGCGAGGCCCGGCGCACGCCTGGGATGGGTTATCGGGAGCGGCGCGTGTCCTGCGGTTCTAGCGGATGCGACCCGGTCCTTTGGCGGGTGGATGCCCATCCCGTTTCTCCGGTGGTCCGAGCGATCGATGGGTCCCGTCGCAGAAAGGAGACTGGCCGGTGTGCTTGCACCGGCAGAGGGCGACTGTTTTCTTTTCCCCAACCTCGAAGGACAGGGGGGAGAATTCCGTACCGCGGTGGGAACCATCACAGAAGGGCTGGTTCTGGGATAGCCCGCAGCGACACCACCAGTAGGTTCCGGGCTCCAGTTCGAGGACTGCGGGCGTGAGGGCGGCAATGTGAGCATCGACCATGGGATCCCCTGATCAGTTGAAAGCCGGAAAACGGGATGGCCACGTTAGGCTAGCACGTCTTCCGGGGAGAAGGCATTTGGCCAGCCATCGCGACCGTGATGGCATCGGCAGGGTAACGAGGGGCACACTGGCTGGAGCGCATCCCCAACGGGCCGTGATTCCCCCCTTCCACCGTTCAGGGCACCGCGTGATGCCCGGTGCCGATGACCGGGTGATGGAGCGGACGAGCCGGGTTGGGCCGTCCGTCTAGGGTCTGGATCCGGCGGGCTTGGGTCCGTTCTTGCCGAAATGCAGGGCTTTCACGAGATGTCCCTTGTGGATGAACCATTCCGAGACGATCCGCCCGTGGTGGGTGACCTCGAGGGTATAACTCGTCCCCGGGGGCGGGAGTTTTGCAAACAGGCGTCTCAGGTGGTTCGGATTGACTTCCAGGCCATCGGGTTGCTCATTGTCGATTTCGACGGGGATCATCCCCGTGTCGTGGGACAGGAAAAATTCCATATTGGTCTCGCACCAGACCCCCTCGTGGGTCAGCACACGCGTGCTGAGGCTCGACGTGAACCGGCAAACCATCCGGTTCTGGTCCTTCATGGCTGTCTCCCACGGCCGTGACAGTGCCGACCGGAGGAGTTGGAGAGCGATGGGGAGCGGGAGCCGGTTGCCGATGACGGTGATCTTCTGGAGCCGGGTCGACCGGCGCCTGCCCGGTGCGGGGGGTCTTTTCGGCAGAGCCTGGGAAGCCGGGATCCGGATGATGAGCGGGGACTTCTGGGCCCGTGCCCAGACGGTGCCAGATAGCAGGAGTCCGATTGCAAGAGAGGTGACGAGGATCCGGCGGAAGCCGGATGCCTGATCCAGAACGCACTTCCGGTACATCGCACATCCTCCTTCCCTCGAATTCCGGGGGTGTGTGCCGTACTTGAGTGATCCTATCACGATCGCGGGGAGGTGGTTTGACAGGGAGGGGGGCGTGGCCCAAAACTGGGTCGGTGGGGGGACGGACCGCTTCTCAACTCTCCCCGCCTCTTGGAGCAACAACCATGAAAAGACCCGCCCGGCCGTCGCTTTCGGCCATCCTCTCGGGAGGACTCGTGGCCGGAACCCTCGATATCGGTTCGGCCTCCCTCATCAACTGGATTCGTCCCGCAATCATCCTGAGGGCCGTTGCGAGCGGCCTCCTCGGTCCCGCCTCGTTCCACGATGGCTTCTTTTCCGCCGTGCTCGGCTTGTTTCTGCAGTGGGTCCTGTCGATCCTCATCGCCGCCCTTTTTGTCGGGGCGGCCCTCCGGATCCGCGTGCTCCTCCGTCACTGGATCCTGGCCGGTCTTCTCTATGGCGGGGTTGTCTTCGTCGTCATGAACTACATCGTGGTGCCGCTTTCCCGGGCACCCTTCGGACCGTCCGGGTTCACGACGGCGAAAATCCTGGAGAACCTGGCCGCCATGCTGCTCTTCGGCTGGATCGTGGCTGCTTTCGCCCGGCTGTTTCTGGGGAGACGGGATGATGGATCCTGCGCAGCCCACCCGGGTTCGGGAGACTGAGCGAGGGAGGGCTGGCAGGGCGGACTCTCTTTATCCGCAAGGAACACGGTCGGTGTTGGCGCCAGGGAGGCTTGAGGGGGCTTGGGGAAGTGGACCGCGTCTGGGAGATCCGGGGCTTGCGGTCCATGGGCCCGTATAATGTGGCCGTATGGCTCAAGGCGAAAACCAAGAGGAGAAATCATGTCAAGTCACGAAGTTCGCATCAAGATCGATCCCGTAGTCGTCATGAAGAAAGACTTTGAAGTTCAGATCAAGGAAAACAATTCTAAAGTGGGAACCCTCCTGATCAGCAAGGGGAATATCGAATAGTTGCCCAAGGGAAACTCGGTCAATAAAAGACGACTCCCGTGGCGGGAGTTCGCGGAGGTCATGGATCAGTTCGGAAGACAGACCAGAAGTCGAAAGGGCACCAACGGAAAAGGGAAGCGCGAGACCTGAGGAAGAGACGCGGCACGGACTCTGAATCCTTTGGATCTGCCCGGACCCTCCCATGGGCGAAGATCTTTCCGATACCCGGCTTCCGGGGAATACCGGCCCGGTCGGGGACTCCCCTCTTGTTTTGATGGAACCCCGGATCGCGCGTCCGGGTTCTCGGGCCGATTGCTGGCATGGCGCCTACCTGCCGTCTGCTGGATTCGGTTCCCGCATGGGGATTGTGTCCAGGGTTGGCCAAGGTCTGGAGGTCGCCTACCCGGCTTCCGGGGGATGCCGGACCGGTCGGGGACTCTCCATCCAGGGAGGTGCCCTCCGTGATACGCCTGGCCTCCTTATGGATCGGTCGAAAGACGGTTTCCGGAGGGGAGAGGGTCTCCTCCTCCCCGGATTCTCCTGCGCGACACGGACCAGGCGAGTGCCAGGAGGGGTAGCGCCCAGAGTGCGGAGAGCCGGTAGAGGGTGCCCAGCCGGAGCAGTGTCTGGAGCGGTCCCAGACCGAAGGAGCCGATCCCCTCACCCGCCATGAGCGCACCCACGAGGAGCCCTGCGATTTCGGTCGACGCCGCGGGCTGGGCCTTCAAGGCATAGGACAGGGTGTAGGGATAGTAGATGCCGGTCGCCACTCCGGCCACGGCGAAGGCGGCCACCAGCTCGGAGGGGCCCGAGAGGAGGGGAATCCCGAGAAAGCAGAGGGCGATCCCCACGGGGGAGGCGAGATAACAGCTGCGGCGTGACAGGATCCGGTCGGGAATCGCGCCCAGGAGGAGACGCGTTGCGGTCATGCTGGCCCAGAACAGGGACAGGGCGAGCGCGCCGTCGGCCACCGGGAGCGCGCGGTTCACGCTCACGAAGACGGCGGCCCAGCTGCCGAAACTTCCCTCCACGATGGCGTAGAACAGGACGGCC
>JAKARN010000138.1 GCA_021828425.1 Pseudomonadota bacterium
TTCGCCAAGCTTCGATTCGAGCTGTGGGGCAAACTTCACCTACTTGGGTCAACCTCTCAACTATGCCACCCCCCCCGTGGTGACAATTACCGCGGTCAATGCACAGGGTACAACAACCCAGAATTATTCCAATTTTGGGACCGGCGCCGACTGGTGGAAACTTCCCGCGATCACACCCAGCTACTCGGATCCCAATGCCCCCTCCACTTTGGGCGTCACGGTGGACAGCACGGTTGCGGGTTATTCGCCCACCACCACCACAAATACGGCACCCGGATCGGTAACCACCACCTTCTCGGGCCCTTTGTCCTACACCCAACCGGATAATGGCACAAAACCCGCACCCGTAGCCAACCCTTTCCAGTCGGATATTACCGTCAGTTTCCCGGTTACGGATACAGACGGAATCGCCTATCCCCAGAATCCATTCACCTTCACAATCGGTTTTGCAACGGGTGACGCTTCAACTATTCGCCAGGGCCGACTGGTGATTCCCAATGCCTATGGCTCCGAGGAACTGGACCTGAACGATCCCATGACAACGGAATACTATCTTGGCTCCTCGACGGGATGGGTTCCAGCCACCGAGGACAGCTGTACGACGGGTGTCACCCTTGCCCTCTCGGAACCCACGCCGGGTGGACCTGTGACCCCGTCAGACACCTGTGTGTGGGAAACAGGGAATCAGAGTGGGTTATCGTGTGGCAGCAGTAAAACGGGTGAGGACTTCAGTGAGCCCCCTCAGGGTGGCAATTTCAATCTTTGGTTCAAGGCCCCCAATGTGACAGGCGCCCTTATTCTCACTACCGCAACAATTCCGAGCTGGCTCGAGTATGACTGGAACGGCACGGGGCAGGACAACCAGCCTCCCTCCGGTACGCTCAATTTTGGAATTTACCGGGCAAACCCTGACGAGATTTACTGGACCGAGATTTACTAAAGTTCCTTCTGATTTCATCCTGAAAGAAGACCTGACCCTTCGTTTTCGCCGATTATTGGACGAGTGCCCGTGCGACTCGTGAGGCATCCTCTTCCACAGGCAGATGTCCGATTCCGTCAAGGATGTGAAGCTCAAAATGGCGATAGAGGGGAGCAATCGACCCGGTGATCCTGTTTTTTGTGATGGCCGGATCGGCTCCTCCCGCAACCAGGACGAACGGAATCGAGCGGAGGCCTTGGGGGAGAACCTCTTGCCGCTCGACGGACCACGAATCGAGATAGGAGAGAAGTGCGTCCTCACGTGTTTCGGAGAAACTTTGCCCCACCCAGGTCCGGATGGTTTCGGATGAGGTCGCCGGTCCTGCGAGCCGCACAAGCACCCGATACCGGGCTTCCTCTGATGTACAGGCCTCCCGATAGACTTCCCGGGCGCGATCGTTGAGAGCTAATCCGCCCATCGGTACAGGAGCAATCCCAACGAGGGAACCCACCCGTTCGGGGACCCTCAACGCAAGGTGCTGTATCAAGAGTCCTCCCATGGAATGCCCAACCCAACGTGCCTGGCTCAATCCAGCCTCATCCGAGAAATGAGCGAGTTCCCTCACCGCACCCTCGACAGTGAACTCGCCATGGTTTTTGCGGTTTGCACCATAGCCTGGCAAATCCACGAAAATCCAACGGTCAGCCTGTGGATCCAGGAAGGGAATGAGGGATCCGAACATGGGAGACGAGCGGAGCCATCCATGCACCCAGACCGTGACACGGGGACCATGGCCAACTGTGTTCGCGACAATCACTGGTTTTCCTTCCATCGGGCACGTTTCCTTGTCAAGGTGTTTCGTCCCATTCCCAAGAGTCGTGCTGCCTCCTGGCGATGGCCTCCCGTACGTTCCAAAGCAACCTCAATGAGAATCCGTTCCGCCTTCTCAAGTGCCTGGGCATAGTCAGCCGGAGAAGCGGTATGGCACCACTGGCCCAAGACTTCACACCACTCCTGCATGTTCCCGGAGTGTGAATCCGAACGGAAACTTTCAAGATCTCGAACTTGTACGAATGGACCCGGGGGCTCCAGCACGATTTTCCGGCAGAAGTTGACGAGTTCCCGGATGTTTCCGCGCCAGGGCCAGTGCTTCAGTTCATCCACGGCTTCAGCAGTGAGCCGAGGAGGGGGGAGCCCGAACTCGGCACTTGCCTCCCGAAGGAAGTGCTCAAGGAGAAGAGGTAGATCGTCAAGCCGCTTCCGCAGAGGAGGAAGGCGGATTTCAACCACATTGAGCCGGTGGTAAAGATCTTCACGGAAACGGCCCGCTTGCACCAAGGTCGCAAGATCCTGGTGAGTCGCCGCAACCAGTCGAGCGTCCGTCGCCACGGTTTTCTCGCCGCCGACCCGGAAAAATTCATGTTCGGCAATGACCCGAAGGAGACGAGTTTGAAGCGACAGGGGCATGTCACCTATCTCGTCGAGAAAAAGAGTCCCCCCCTGGGCCTGTTCGAAACGGCCGGCACGCCCCGTGACGGCACCCGTGAAAGCCCCTCGTTCATGTCCAAATAGCTCGGTTTCAAGGAGTTCCGCTGGAATCGCCGCTGCATTGATGGCAATAAATGGTCCTTTCGTCCGGGGGCCGTGGGCATGGAGCGCGCGAGCGACAAGTTCCTTTCCTGTCCCGGATTCCCCGCTGATGAGAACCGTGACATCGCTTCTGGCCAACCGGCCGATTTGGCGGAAAACCCTCTGCATGGCGGGTGCCGCGCCGATCAGCAACGACGACGGTCCGTGTTTTCGGCTTTTCTCATCCGGACCCGGGTGTGAGAGCCCACGTTCGAGAACAGCGATGAGTTCACGCAAATCGACTGGTTTCGGCAGGTATTCGAAGGCTCCATTCTCATAGGCCTGGATTGCGTTCTGAAAATCTGCATGGGCAGTCACGACGATAACCGGGCGCCGTGGGAATCGCTTGGACCAGAAGGACAGGAAATCCAGCCCATCGCCGTCCGGTAGACGGATATCCAGAATCAGCGCTGAGGGCTCCCCATGCTTCAGAGCTTCCTCACACTCGTTGAGACGGGGGAATCCCTTCACGTCGTAGCCTGACTTCGCGAGGGCTTTTTCGAAGACCCAACGCGTCGAGGCATCGTCATCCACGACCCAGATCCAGCTGCGAGCAGTCACGGGCTTCCTTCGATGGGCAAGAGGACCGAGAAAACGGTCTCCCCGGGCCGGCTCTTCCATTCGATGAGTCCTCCCTGCCGCTGGATGAGATCCTGGGCAATCGCCAATCCGAGCCCGGTTCCCCCCGGACGACCACTCACCAAGGGAAGAAACAACCGCTCGCCGAGCTCAGGCGGCACTCCGGGCCCCTCGTCTTCGACATCCAGACGTATGGCCAGTGGGTGACGTCGTCCCTGGATTGTGTACTGTCGTTCGATCCGGGTCCGGATCCGGATTGTTCCGCTATCCTGCATGGCTTCCCGGGCGTTACGGACCAGGTTGAGGAGGGCTTGGACCAAAAGATCACGATCCAGGAACAGTTCGGGCAGACTGGGGTCATAATCACGAGCCAGCCGCAATCGCGGCACCCGCTCCGTCTCGATCATGTGCAAGACATGCTCGGTGGACTCATGGATATTGAGCGGAGAACGCCTCGGCGGTGTCAGAGGTCCCAGGAGCGTTTCGACCAGTCCACCGAGCCGGTCAACCTCATTTCGGATGATCCGCGTATAGTCACGAAGCGATGGATCCTCAAGCTCTGCCTCAAGCAGTTGTGCTGCACCTCGAACCCCGCCCAACGGGTTGCGGATCTCATGGGCCAGCTGGAGGAGAAGAGCACGACCTGCCTGATAACGCTGAGTCAGGGCATCCTCGCGGCTGATCAGTAGATGGCGATCCAGGGGATAGAGTTCGAGAATGAGTTCCGAAGGTGGAAAAGGAGAGACAATGCAGTCAAGCGTAACCGTCCTTCCGCCCACCGCAAGCTCAAGCTCACGATAGCTCCGGATCTCACCGACAGCAAGCTGGCCGGGCAGGAGGGGGATCAAGGGCGCAAAGGCAGTTACCATATCGGCCAAGGGCCGGCCCACTGCGGATTGGGGCAACTCGAACAGGTCAGTTGCCGCCGCGTTGGCATAGAGGAGAACAAGGTTGGAATTGACGCGAATAACCGCCGTGGCCAAGCCATCCAGAAGGCTGGTCGTATCTGATGGCTGTCGGTTTAGGGACCCTGACTCATCCACTGCACCATTATAGTGCGAGGCAGTGCTAGTGCGGGATCGCCCCGATCGGTCCGGCGGGTTTTACCTGCTGGACGGCACCCAGTGGCCGCGGCGCAAGAATCGAGTGCTGATGCACGTAGAAAGTGACCGATCGACTTGAAAGAATCGTGCCCTGCGGAGAGACGATCTCGACGGTAAGAACATGGGTTCCCCGCCAAACCTGATGCAGAATCCGGCTCGTTGCTTGGGTTGCTCTCCCTTCTGGCTTGCCATCCAAAAGGTAGCGCAAGGCGTCGCCGCCCACCAGCGGGGGTGAAAGCATCACGGATGCGGTCAGCACACCTCCAATGTTGAAGAGCGATTGCTGGTTGGTTGGACTCAGGATTTCCAAGTGATATTGGTTACGGATCGCAGCTGGGCGAACTACACCTCCTTCTCTACCAGTTGTCGCTCCTAGCCCTGCGTGCTGGACGGAAAAAATGGACAGTCCTCCACCCAGAACCACCTGTTTCGAACCCGGTCGAGGGACATCAGAATAATGGCGAACGCCATTCCTTCCAACCCAAGTGTAGACAGGTTGCGCAGAAGCTCCCGCCATAGCGCCGAGGCCTAAACCAAAGCAAAGAACTCCAACAAAAAGCCGCTTTTTCATGCTTCAAGCATAAACCGGTTCTTAAGATGAGACAAGAGGGCCCGGATATGGATTCGGAGCGTGAAAGAATGATAATCTTTCGAAATCGTGAGTACCCGCATACTTGGATTTCGCCCCCTAGCTGATGTAGTGGTTGTCTTTTTTCTGCTATTCGGAAACGCTGGGTGCGCAGCGATGACCGTCAATCCGCGAGTGCCCCTTGCT
>JAKARN010000139.1 GCA_021828425.1 Pseudomonadota bacterium
TCCTCGTCGCACCGCTTTACGTCTCCTTCCATCTGCCGGAACAGGACATCAACCGGCTGTACCCGGACCAGGTGGCGCGTCTTACCCTCCCGGCCTATCCGGGGCGGCACTTTTACGGACGCGTCGCCGTGATCAATCCGACCGTCAACGCGACGACCCGCCTGATTCACGTCCTGGCCCGTTTCCCCAACATGCACGGCCTGCTCAAGCCCGGCATGTTTGGACGCCTCACCATCCGAAGTCGCCACCGGATCCCGGTCACCGCCATTCCCCGGGTCGCAGTCAGCTACAGCCTGTATGGGGATACGGTCTGGGTGGTGGATCCGCCACCGACCGGAAAGTCGGTCTCGAAAACACTCCTGCCGACGGTCCGGCAGGTTTTCGTCAAACCGGCGTTCTCGCACGGGGGATGGGTGGCCATCGCCCACGGCCTCACCCCGGGCATGGAAATCGTGACGCAAGGTCAGATCAAGCTCCACAAGGGGGATCGGATCCGAATCAATGATCAGATCCGGTTGGTGACGCGACCCGGAACCCACCCATGAAGTTCACTGATTATTTCGTCAAACGGCCGGTTTTGTCCTCCGTTCTGGCGCTTCTGATCTTTTTCCTGGGATTCCGGTCGATTTTCGAGATCGGGCTGCGCCAGTACCCGAAAACCAAGACGGCGGTCGTGACCGTCTCGACTGCCTATCCGGGTGCCAGTGCACCCCTCATGCAGGGTTTTGTCACAACCCCCCTGGAACGCGCCATCGCGGCAACCCAGGGTATCGCCTACATGACTTCCTCGAGCAGCGAGGGCTCGAGCGCGATCAGCGTCCACATGCACCTCAACTACAGTGCCAACAAGGCGCTGACCCAGATCACGGCGGCGGTGAACCAGGTCCGGAACGTCCTGCCGGCGGCGAGCCAGTCTCCCGTGATCCAGGTCTCGACCGGCGAGAAGACCTCCCTCATGTACCTCAGTTTCTACAGTCACGAGATGTCGACCCCGGCCATCGCCGATTATCTGACCCGGGTGGTGGAGCCCGAACTCGAGTCCGTGAATGGGGTGGCCTCCGCCCGGATCATGGGATACCCCTTTGCCATGCGGATCTGGCTCAACCCCTACCGTCTGGCTGCCTACCACCTGACCCCGGCGGCAGTGGTTCAGGCGATCATGAACAACAACTACATCGCTGCGGTCGGACGGACCAAGTCCAACCACATTGCGATCAACATCAATGCCGAGACCGGCCTCCATTCCGCTCGGGCCTTCCGCCGCCTGGTGGTGGCCCATCAGGGGCACGCACTGGTCCGGCTCGGGGATCTCGGACGGGTGGTTTTGGGTGCGGAGAACTACAACGGCCGCTTTCTCTTCGATGGCCGTTCCGCCGTCGCCATTGCCATCGACACTGCGCCCAATGCCAATCCCTTGAGCGTGGCCGAGACGATCCGCCAGCTCATGCCGAAAATCCGAAAAGGACTGCCTCCTTCGCTGAAAGCCGCCGTCGCCTTCGACGCGAGCCAGTTCATCCGGAGTTCCCTTCATGACGTGCTCGTGACCCTCATCGAGGCGGCCCTCATTGTCATCCTGATTATCTTCCTGTTTTTGGGTTCGGTTCGTGCGGTTCTGGTTCCGGTCGTCACGATTCCGCTGTCCTTAATCGGGGTGGTTTTCGTCATGTGGGTTCTGGGCTATACCCTGAACCTCTTGACCCTGTTGGCCCTGGTGTTGGCCATCGGGCTCGTCGTGGACGATGCGATTGTCGTGGTCGAGAACATCCACCGGCAAATCGAGGCGGGACATGCGCCACTCGAGGCCGCACTCGTTGGGGGACGCGAGATCGCCGGTCCCGTCATGGGCATGACCCTGACTTTGGCTGCAGTGTATGCACCGATCGGATTCCAGACCGGAATCACGGGAAGCCTGTTCCGTGAATTCGCGTTTACCCTGGCGGGCGCCGTGCTCATTTCCGGTCTTTTGGCCCTCACGCTTTCGCCCATGATGTGTTCCCGCCTGCTCAAGGAGAGCCGATCGGAGGGGCCCCTGGCTCGCCGACTGGACCATCTGTTCGAGTCCGTCCGGGGCGTCTATGCCCGAACACTGGAGCGGGCGCTCGATCGACGCTGGGTCACGGCCCTGATCGGGATCATGGTGCTTTGCAGTCTGTGGATGCTGTACCAAGGCGCCAAGCATGAACTTGCGCCCTCCGAAGACCAGGGTGTCGTCTTCATCCAGGCCAGCGCAAGCCGGACTGCAACCGTGGGATATCTTTCGAATTATTTCAACGTGCTGGACCAGCTCTTCGCCCAAACACCTGATGTCGAACATAGTTTCATGGGCGCGGGTTTCGGCGGCGGCAATAGCCTGTTCGCCGGCGTCACGCTCACACCCTGGGACGATCGCAGCCATTCGGCGGCCCAGATCCAAACCCGCCTGCAGAAGGCCCTGAACCGAATGGCCGGAATTCGCGGATTTGCGGGACTGCCGCCGGCTTTGCCGGGCACGGGAGGCGGGGCACCGGTCGAGTTTGTGGTGACCTCAACCGGTTCCTATGCCCACCTCTACCAGGCCGCCGAGCAGCTGAGAGCAGCTGCCGTGAAAAGTGGACTGTTCGCCTATACTCAAAATTCACTGAAGTTCGACAACCCCGAGTACCAGATCCGGGTCAACCGGGCTTTGGCTGCGCAGGATGGGTTGGCCATGAGCGATGTGGGCAGTGCGCTGGCCGACCTGCTCAGCGGAGGCTATATCGACCACTTCAGTCTGGGGGGGGAAAGCTACCGGGTGATTCCGCAGATTGAGCAGCGGGACCGATTCCGCGCGCGTGACCTCGATCGTTACGAGGTGGCGGCAACCCATGGAACGCTCGTTCCGCTGAGCGACATCGTGACCCTCAAGCGTGAAGTGGCACCCAACTCGCTGGACCGCTTCGACCAGATGAACTCGACCGAACTCGAAGGTGTCATGAAACCCGGGGTCTCTTTGGGCGAGGCCCTCGGCTTTCTGCGCCGGATGGCCCGTTCAATCCTGCCCAAGACCTTCGGCATTCATTACGCCGGCTTGTCCCGCCAGTATGAAAAACAGGGGCAGGCCCTGATGATGACCTTTTTCTTCGCACTCATCGTGATCTTCCTGGTTCTGGCCGGTCTCTTTGAAAGTTTTCGCGATCCCTGGATCGTGCTGGTGAGCGTGCCCATGTCCATTTCCGGTGCCTTGCTTTTTCTCAACCTGGGTTTTGCCTCGGTCAATATCTACACCCAGATCGGGCTGATCACCCTGATCGGACTCATCAGCAAGCATGGCATCCTGATGACCCAGTTTGCGAATGACCTGCAGCGGAAGGAGGGCCTCAATCGCCGGCAGGCGATCCAGAAAGCGGCCACGATCCGGCTGCGTCCCATCTTGATGACCACCGCCGCCATGGTGATGGGCGTGGTTCCACTCATCCTCTCAACCGGTGCGGGGGCCGCCAGCCGCTACGACATCGGCCTGGTCATCGCCACAGGCCTTTTGATCGGAACCACCTTTACCCTCTTCATGGTGCCGACCGTCTATACCTGGCTGGCCCATGAATGGATCCCCGAGACCCTATCCGCTCACCTGCCGCCGTAGGATCTGACCTCAAGGCCACTTTCGGGAGTGGAGGATCCGGGATTCGAGAGGTATCATGACGGGAGGAGACCGACCGGTGTCCGCCCGTCAGGGTCACTTTAACCAGAGTAGAGAGATGGCAGAGCAATCCGTCCCCGGAAAAGCCGATCTTGGGCTTCTCGATTCCATTGCGCATCCGGCACTTCCGGGCTGTCCCCTGTCATTGACCGGGCGAATCGAGCAGACGGAGCCGGAGGCTTTCCGCCTGGTTTTAACCCACCCCGTCGGCGAGTTTTCCAGCCGCTATGAGGCGCTGGTGCGCTCCGTACTTGAGCGATCGGTCGGCCAGAATGTGGCGCTCGAGACCGTCCTGGACATTCCGGTGGGGCCGAAGCAGGATAACCAACCGGTTCCCGGGGGGGTCAAAAACCTCCTCGCGGTGGCCTCCGCCAAGGGGGGCGTCGGTAAATCCACGGTGGCCGTGAACCTCGCGCTATCCCTGTCCCGTCTCGGTGCCCGGGTCGGCATTCTCGATGCCGATATCTACGGTCCGAGTCTCCCGGCCATGTTGGGAATCGATCAGGCGCCGGAGGTGGAGACCTCTGGCCAGAAACTAAAACCGGTCATGCGGTATGGACTTTCCTGCATGAGCATCGGCCTTTTGGTTGACACTGACCAGGCGATGATCTGGCGGGGCCCAATGGTGACTCAGGCACTGCAGCAACTGCTATACCAGACCCATTGGCCGGAACTCGACTATCTCGTGATCGACCTGCCTCCGGGGACCGGCGATATCCAGCTGACCTTGGCTCAGCGGGTGCCTTTGAGCGGCGCCTTGATCGTGACCACGCCCCAGAAAATCTCCGTTCTGGATGCCCGTCGGGGAATCCGTATGTTCGAGAAGGTCCGTGTGCCGGTTTTGGGAATCGTGGAAAACATGGCCACCTTCAACTGCCCGCATTGCGGAAAGGAAAGTGCCGTCTTCGGCACCGGCGGAGGGCGGGCATTGGCCACCGAATGCGGTGTGGGCGATCTCGGCAGCCTGCCGCTCGTGCCCGGTCTGTGCGGACGGATGGACGAAGGAGCCCCACCTGCCGCCTCCGAACCCCAATCGGAACTCGCCCAACGCTTTCTCGTTCTGGCGCATGAGGTGGGTGCGCGACTCGCGGCATCGGTTGCCGAGAGTGCTGGACGCACGCCCGCGATCATCGTGGAGGAGGCTTGACATGGGACTCAAATCCGACCGCTGGATCCGGGATATGGCGCGGACATCACGCATGATCGAGCCTTTCGAGTCCGGTCAGGTCCGGGAAAATGAACAGGGCCGGGTGGTTTCTTTCGGTACCTCGAGTTATGGCTACGATGTCCGCTGCGCGGATGAGTTCAAGATTTTTACCAACATCAACTCCGCCGTGGTCG
>JAKARN010000140.1 GCA_021828425.1 Pseudomonadota bacterium
CGATCTAAGGCCCTGGAGCACAGAATATTGATGGTGCGGGGGAATCCGCAGGCATGATGGTGAATTAAGCGGGTGGCGCTTGGAGTGAACAGAGATGAAGTCAACCCGGCAACCGCCAGCCGATGGGCAATGTACTCAGACGTTTCTCGGGCAGTCAGAGAACCGAGATGGAAACGTGCTGTGATCCGGTTTCGAAGGGGCCGGAGCGCCGCGCCATCTAGGAGTTCGTCAATTTCGGGTTGGCCGACCAAGACAATCTGTAGTAGTTTTTCTTGGTGGGTCTCGAGATTCGTCAGGAGACGGATTTGTTCCAGCGTTTCTACCGAGAGCGCTTGGGCCTCGTCAACAATCAGGATGGCTCGTTGTCTCTTTCGATAAATCGAAAAGAGGTGCTGGTATACAAGTCCGATCAGCGTTGGGAGATCAAGGCGGCTGGTATTTGGTTTCAAGTCCGCTCTGAGTTCTCTCAGGAGATTCAAAATAAAAGCTTTGGGAGTTTGCTTGGGATTCAAAATGAGCGCGACCTCAACATCGGAGGGCGATTGTTCAAGGAGGCAGCGAATCAAAGTCGTTTTCCCGGTTCCGACCTCCCCGGAGAGCTCGACAAACCCCCCTTCTTGCGTCAGACCGTAGAGAAGATGGGCAAGTCCCTCTTGGTGCTGTCGGCTCAGAAAAAGAAAGCGCGGGTCCGGTGTCATCCCGAAGGGCTCTTCGCGCAGGCCAAAGTAAGGAACGTAAGGTGCGTTCACCCCACACTCCAAACCGGAGGGCAGGGGAAAATAGTCGACAGGAGTTTCATTCTAGTGCTGCGATCAGCCGCATTCTGCGTTGCCCGACCGTTTCAAGGGGATACCCCCATCTCAGGAAAATTGCTCCAGTACCGGCCCATGTCTTTCGGAAACAGGAGGAAGAACTTCACCGGGGTGGAAAGTGGGCCAAGATGCGGTTGACATCCCGATAAATTGCGGCTGCGGAGAAGTTGGACTGACGGATGCCTCGGGAAACCCATCCTCTCCAGATCAGTCGGTGGTTTTTGGCGTCAAGGACATCAATGACCAGAACTGCCACGGGGTAGGAGTAGTCGTAGCCGTAGGGTCCAAAATAGCCGTATCCGATTGGTCCGGGTCCAAAGAACCCGTCATCGTCATAGTATGGGAAGAAGGGAGCTCCATAAAACCCGTAGCCATAGAAGAACGGTGGGTTCATGACCATCTCCCGGTGGCTGATCAAATGGTCCGTGACGAGAAACTGCGCTTGGGAGCGATGTTTCTGGTACGAAAAACCCCTATTTCGCAGGGCTTCGATAACTGCTTGCTTGATTCGATGGGAGACGATCCCGCTATCGACGATGGGATTCTTGAGCGGGGTTTTGCCCGGTTTCAACCAGGCAAAATCTTGCAAACCAGCAAAGTGTGCGGTCCGTGATGTTTCGACACTGACCGGAGAGACACAGCCGGCGAGGAGCAAGAGCCCTGAGAACAGTATCAAGAAACGGGAGAGTTTCATCATGACGAAAACCTCGAAAACCAAGCCTTGGGAAATCTCAAGCGTTCAACGTTTCCAAGCCCTCTAGGATGACCAGTATAGCCTTCACTGATTAGACCTGGTTCACGTTATAAAAGTTTAATTCTCTTGTGACACCCGGGATCGCAAAAAGGAGGCTATTTGGATCCACATCCCAGCTATTTGCAGAGCTCATGCGGGTTTGGGATTCTGGGGCCAGACAGAAGGGATCAAAATCCCCCATTTAAGCGAGTTTAGACTCGACCCGAAAGCCGGGATTGGGAGAAACTCAATGTGTCTCAGGGATTTTGGCCAGCTCTGTGTTTGGAAGGATTCACATAATTTATCGGACTTCCCCCACATTAATCTTGCGGGGCATCTTACGGCTGTTTCTGCAGCCACGGATCAAGGGTGATCTTCCGTCCACAGGGCCGATTTTGTTGACCGCTGATCATGTGAGTTACTGGGATGGACCGCTACTTGCGATTTGGCTTGACCGAAAGGCGATTTTTACCGTTCACCCGGATTTTGCCAGGTCTTGGTTCTGGTCTCGCTGGATCAGTTTCTGGTGCGGACTCTGGAGGCATGATTATTTGGCATTATCCATGCAAAGTCCGTTCGGACTGAGGCGTCTGCTTCAATCCCCGTCAGAGACGGTGATTTGCTTGTTTCCGGAAGGCGCGATCCGCAGGCGGGCAGGCCCCCCCCTGCCATGGCAAGCGGGGATGCGGTACCTGCTGGAGAAAAGACCGGAGCTCGAACACTGGCATCTCACTGCCTGTCCAGGGTTGGCGTGCCCTGCACGCTCCGGTGCCAGACCGTGCTGGCACTGGAAGGTCGAGCCGGTCACTAAGCAAGCTGGCTCCGTAGATACGGATCCGGCACAGTCCCAGCCCGCCCTCGGGAATCGCACCTAGGAGCGCGCTGGTTGCTTCCCGGTTATCCAGGCTAGTTGGTGCCGGTGACCGCTTTTTCTTGGGTGCGGTCAATCAAGCGGGTCCCCAAGGCATCGGGAGGAAAGGAATCGACTGAGATGATTTCATAGACCAAGTGGTAAAAGCGGTCGAGAGTTGTCCATTCGGCTTCCGTCAAGAGTCCCTGCTCATGCGCCCAACGAGCACGGTCGGTGTCGGTTTGTGCCAGTGTGGGGGGCATCCCACCGGTCCGCATTTTCCGCTCAAACGCTTCCACCTCCTCCACTTGAGAGAGCGCTTCTTCGAGTTGAACCAATGGGCGGGCAGAATCACCGGCGGTGCTGATTCCGGTGGTGAGACGGTCTCTCGCTTCGTTGACACTGGTAAGAAGGTGTGCAACTTCCCGGGACAGGCGGTCAGAGGGTGCAGAATAGGTCCGACCCGTCGGGAAGACCAGCATCCGGAGGAATACCGCAAGCGCACGATTCGGAAAGTTCCTAAGAAAATCATGGGCTTTTTCCTGAAACTGGTAGATAAGCCAGCGGCAGGACCACTCGACAAGAGGAACGTCGATCTCCGGGTGGCCTTCATCCTCGAAGCGTTTAAGGACGGCAGAGGCGAGGTAGAGGTAGCTCAGGAGATCACCGAGGCGTGCGGACAGGCGTTCTCTCCGTTTAAGATCGCCCCCGAGGACGAGCAGAGTCGCATCGGACAGAAGTGCGAAGGATGCGCAATAGCGTTCGAGGTGCTGGTAAAACCGTCGGGTCGGCCCCGTAACCGGACTTTTGGCAACGTGCGCGGCACGGAATCCGAAGGTCCAGCTCCGGGTCGCATTGCTCAGGAACAATCCCGCGTGCGCCCATACCAGTCGGTCAAAGCGGGCGAGCGCCTTTTTTTTGTCTGGTTCGCGGGCAGCTTCCATTTCCTTGAGAACGTAAGGGTGACAGCGGATGGCGCCTTGGCCGTAAATGATCAGATTGCGGGTCAGCAGATTGGCGCCCTCAACCGTGATGGCGATGGGTACCGCTTGGAATCCCCGTCCGATCCAGTTTCTGGGGCCGAGGATGATCCCTTTTCCTCCTTGGATATCCATGGCATCCAGTGCCACCTGACGTCCCATCTCTGTAACGTGATATTTGGCGATCGCGGAAGGAACTGCTGGAATCTCTCCTAGATCGTTGGCTGCGACAGTCATGCAGCGCGTGGCATCCATAATATAGAGGAAACCACCCATTCGAGCCAGAATTTCTTGGACGCCTTCGAAGTATCCAATCGGGATATGAAACTGGCGTCGGATCCGGGCGTACGCTCCAGTTGTCCATACGGCTGTCTTGGCTGCGCCAGTTGCGTTGGCGGGCAAGGATATGGAACGGCCTGCAGCCAAGTTTTCCATCAACATGCGCCAACCCTGACCGATCAGCTCGGCTCCCCCGATGATCTGATCCAGGGGGATAAAGACGTTGCGTCCACGGATAGGCCCATTCTGGAACGGAATGTTGAGCGGGAAGTGCCGTTCACCGATTTCCAGCCCATCGAGGTCCCGAGGCAAGAGGGCACAGGTGATGCCTCGGTCAACACGGTCACTCAGGAGATGGTCGGGATCATAGAGCTTGAATGCTAGACCGATGAGTGTTGCCACCGGTGCGAGGGTGATGTAGCGCTTTTCGAAGTTGAGCCGGATTCCCAAGACGGATTGACCCTTCCAGTTTCCATGGCAAACGATTCCGGTATCCGGTATCGAACTGGCGTCGGAGCCAGCGTACGGTCCCGTCAGGGCGAAACATGGGATTTCCTTCCCGCTGGCGAGCCTTGGCAGGTAATATGATTTTTGTTCTGGAGTTCCGTAGTGCAGAAGGAGTTCTGCTGGCCCGAGAGAATTGGGTACGGCCACAATGGAAGCCGCTGTCGTCGAGCGCGATCCAATTTTCACGAGAATCTCGGAATGGGCATAGCTCGAGAACCCGAGTCCTCCATAGGCTGGCGGGATGATAAGAGCAAAAAAACCCTTAGATTTCATGAACTCCCAGACGGGTGGCGGCAAATCTGCCCACTCGTGGGTGATTTTCCAGTCATCCAGCATGCTACATAGCTTTTCGACTGGTCCTTCAATGAAACGACGCTCCTCCTCACGAAGGGACGGCTTTGGTGTGTTGAGTAGCCGTGCCCACTGCGGCCGGCCGCTGAAAAATTCCCCTTCCCACCATACGGTGCCGGCCTCAAGCGCTTCCTTTTCTGTTTCTGAGATTTCCGGTAGTACCCTCCGATACCAGTTGAACAGGGGTTGAGTGAGCAGATGTTTCCGGATCGGTGTCCGGTTGACGAGAACAAGCAAGAACACTCCAACACCACCGGTCAGGTACGCGGCGGAGTTATGGAAGGCCAAAACCAAAAACCCAAGCCAAACGGCTAGGGCGAGGCTGGTGAGCCACAGCGGGAGACGAACAAGAGCACACAGGAAAAGTCCGAGCAGTAAAACTAGAATCCAGACCGCTAGACCAACAGCCATGGCTAGTCTCCTTCGGGGACAGTGGGAAAAGGAAAAAAGGAAGGCCCCACTGGGTATTATATTGAGATCGG
>JAKARN010000141.1 GCA_021828425.1 Pseudomonadota bacterium
CAATGTACCCCATGCCGCCGTGAACCTGGATGGAAAGCGAGGTCACTTCCTGGGCAATTTCCGTGGCGAAACCCTTCGTGATGGGAGTCAAGAACGCCATCAGGCGCTCATTCTCGAGACGCCGAGCGGGATCTTCCGCATGACGGGACCAATCCAGTGCATGGAAGGCCCAGAACGAGAGCGCGCGAGCCGCCTCTGTAAGCCCGGCCATGGTGAGCAGCATGCGTCTCACATCCGGATGGGCGAGGATCGGAACCGGGTCTTGTCCGGTCTTGAGGTCCTTTCCTTGGGGCCGGATCCGGGCATAATCCAAGGCGGCCTGGTAGGCACACTCCGCGATTCCCACGCCCTGCTGGCCGACGGCCAGGCGGGCCCGGTTCATCATGATGAACATGTGCTCGATGCCACGGTTCAACTCCCCGATCTGCTCCGCCCGCGCACCTTGCCCCCCTCCGTACTGCATGACGCAGGTGGGCGACGCATGGATCCCGAGCTTGTGCTCGATGGACAGTGCCCGAACCTCGTTCGCGGTCCCCGGGGGAGCCGGTGGCATCTCGAAGCGCGGCACGACAAACAACGTGAGACCGCGGGTCCCGGCTGGCGCACCAGGCGTCCGGGCCAGGACCATGTGCACGATATTTTCGGTGAGGTCATGTTCGCCATAGGTGATGAAAATCTTCTGTCCGGAAAGCCGGAAAGCGGCTCCGTCCGGAGTCGCGAGACTTTCAATGCGCCCGAGGTCGGAACCGGCCTGGGGTTCGGTGAGGTTCATGGTGCCGCTCCACTCGCCGGTCACCAGATGCGGCAGATAGCGGTTTTTCTGTTCCTCGCTGCCACAAAGGAGCAGGGTCTCGATCGCTCCCTGGGTCAAGAGCGGACAAAGCGCGAAAGCGAGATTCGCCCCCTGCCACATTTCGCTCAAGGCAGCGGCAACCACCTCCGGCAAACCCTGTCCGCCATAACGGGGATCCGCCGAAACCGCGTTCCAGCCACCGGCCACAAAGGCCCGATAGGCATCGCGGAAACGCGACGGCAAGACGACTCCGTCCGGGGTGATCCGGGCCGGTTCCCGGTCGCCCACGGGGTTGAGCGGCGCCAGGACCTCGCGTGCAAACCGGCTGCCCTCCTCGAGAACGGCTTCCACGACCGGGAAGTCGAGTTCCTGGAAGCCGGGCAGCGCAAACAGTGGGTCCAGGGGACAGATCGTGCTCAAGAGAAGCCGATAGTCCTCAAGCGGGGGCACATAACTCATGGGTGAATCCTTGGGAGTATTGTTGAACTGTCCGCAGGCAAGTCCGGTGGGCTCATTGGCAGTAGTATAACTGTCCATCCTTCTCCCCGATCGGTGCCCCGAAATCCAAAAACCGCTACTCTAGACCAAGCACAGCACCGGGAGCGACCCATGATGGTTCCACTGGCAGATCCTGGAGAGGACCGCCCTCATCGGGCATGGATCGCCATCGCGGGCCTTCTCGCCTGTGTCCTGGTCCCTCCCGGAACCGCATTCGGGGCTTCCCCTTCGTGCCGGAGCCAGTTTCCGATGCGGCTCTTCACGGGCAGGCCTCCGCTGGGTGGGTATCCGCCGCACAGTTTTTCATGGGATCCGGATGGTCGGGCCATCGCCTATCTCATTCATGCGCACAGGCGCGGCTTTGAACGGCTTCGGGTGGTTTCCGCGTCAACCGGCCACGTCATTTTCCAGGCCGGACCCGCATTGCTGGGCCGGGCCCTGCGTTCGAATGCCTCGATCCGGAACGAACGCCGCAAGGAATGGAGCACTCGCTATGGACGGCTGAACTATCGCTGGTCGCCGCACGGACACCATCTGCTCCTGATCAACGGCCAGGCGATCCTGGAACTCAATCCCGAAACCCGGCGGCTGCGCACACTGGTCCGGACAGACGGGTGGGTCACCCAGTACGGGCTTTCCCCCCATGGCCACTGGTTGAGTTACGTGGAAAACCATGAAATCCAGCTGGTCCGCCTGGCGGAAAAGAAACACCGTCCCTTCGCCTTCCTCCCGGCCCACCGGGGCTTTCGTGTTGGAGCCCTGGACTGGACCTACCGGGAAGAGCTCGGCCTGCGGAGGGGTTACGCCTGGTCACCCCGGGGCCGGAAGCTGGCATTCATCCAGTTCAACGAACGAGGAGTCCTGCGGTTTCCCCTGGTCAACTACCTCAAGCAGCACCCGACCCTGTATTGGCAGCGCTATCCGGAGCCCGGCGCGCGCAATCCACGGGCCCGGCTGGGTGTCTACGATACCCGGACGAGGCGTGTCCGGTGGTTCCGACTGCCCGGTCTGGAGACCGGCTATCTGGCACGCTTTGGCTGGTACGCGGGCGGACGGGCTCTTTATGCGGAGGTGCTCAACCGGCCGCAGACACGACTGACCCTGTTCCGGATCAACCCGTCCAACGGAGGGCACCGGATCCTGCTCCGGCTCCATGATCCCCTCTGGATCAACGTCCACAATGACCTGGTCTTCCTCCCTCAGGGAGGGTTCATTTTCGGGACGGACCAGAGCGGCTGGCATCATCTCTACCGATTCAACCGAAAAGGGCGGGAGGTGTCCTCCCTCACGCCCGGACCCTACAACGTGACGCGCCTCCTTGCCGTATCCAAGCGGCAGCGGACGGTCTATTATCTCGCCTCTCCAGGAACCGGCCCCCGGACCGAACGCATCGAATCGGTGTCCTTCGACGGCCGGAACCGGCGGATCCGTTTCCCGGCTCCGGGAAGCGAAAATGCCGTCTTCTCGCCCAAAACCCGATATGTGCTGCTCACCGACTCCACCCGGGAGAGCCCACCCGTCGATACGGTGCGCTCAGTCGCCGGCCGGAGCCAATGGACACTCTTCCGGAGCCGGTTGCCGCATCACCTCCATCTCCGGATTCCCCGATTCCTGCGGATTCCCTCCGCAGATCCCGCCGTGGCCATCAATGCCGAGATCCTCGACCCGCCCGGCTTCGATTCCGCAAGCCACGCACCGGTCGTCATGTACCAGTATGGAGGACCGGATGTCCCGGCCCTGATCAGCCGGGGCTGGAACCCGTGGATCGTCTACGAAGACCGCCTTGCCTGTGAGGGTTTTGTCTTCTTCGAGGCGGACAACCGTGCGGCCAGCACGTTCAGCCATACGGCCCAGGGAGCCATCAAGGACCACCTGGGCCGCCTGGAGCTGGCCGACCAGGAGGCGGCCGTCCACTGGCTACGCCACAAGGCCGGGATCAATCGGGAGCGCATCGGGATCTGGGGCTGGAGTTACGGCGGTTACATGACCCTCTACGAGCTGACCCATGCGCCCGCCGTCTGGCGGGCAGGCATTGCCGTGGCACCCGTGACCCGGTGGCAGGACTATGACTCGATTTATACCGAACGGTACATGGGGACTCCCGAGAACAATCCGGCCGGATACCGGCAAAGCTCGACTGTCGCACAGGCCGCCCGCCTGCGTGCGAGGCTCTTGATCGTGGCGGGAACCGGCGATGACAACGTGCACTGGCAGAATACACTCCAGTTCATCGAGGCACTCGTGAAATCAGACCGGCCTTACCACCTGCTCGTCTTCCCGAACAACACGCACGTGCTGGCCGGGACCCATACCCGGCTCGAGCTGTTCCGGAGCATGAACCGGTTTTGGGAGCGCAACCTCGCCCACCGGTTTCCGGACCGGCGCGCCGGGCCCGCCCTCCGCCCCTAGTCAGGCGGAAACAAGGGGGTACCGTTTGCTTGGTGCCAGGCTTGGATCCCTGTCCAGATCTCGGCGGCGGATTCCGCATACCAGAAAAGTTCCCGGTCTTCCGGGTCGATCACGCCCTCTTCGGCCAGAAAATCGACATCGATGGCACGACGCCAGTAGGATTCGCCGACCAGGACGACCGGTACAGGCGCCATGACCCGGGTTTGGATCAGGGTCAGGGTCTCAAACAGCTCGTCCAGGGTGCCATAGCCACCCGGGAATGCCACGAGCGCCTTCGCGCGCAGCAGGAAGTGGAGCTTCCGGGTCGCAAAATAGTGGAAGCGGAAGCAGAGGCCCGGGGTGATATAGGGATTGGGGTACTGTTCATGGGGGAGGCGGATGTTGAGACCGATGGATTCGGCCTCTGCCTCGCAGGCCCCCCGGTTCGCTGCCTCCATGATTCCGGGTCCCCCTCCGGTCATGATCCAGATCCGCGTGGGGTTCCGATTCCCGGGACAGAGGGCGACTTCCCGGGCAAAATCACGGGCAATCTCGTAGAAATGGCTTTTGGCCAAAAGACGCTCGGCCACGGAATGTGATTGACGAGATGCCGGATCGTCCTCGGGCAAGGAAGCCGAATCGCGCTCGAGCTCCTGCAGCCTTTCCCGTGCCTTTTCCGGTTCCCGGAGTCTCGTGCTCCCGAACACCACGATGGTCGCTTCGATGCCGTGGCTGGACAGGACGGATTCCGTTTTTTGATAATCCAGCTGAAGACGGATGCCCCGTGTCTCCCGCCGGCCCAGATAAACCGGATCCCGGGTCGCTTCCAGGTAGCTCGGTTCTTTCTGCAACAGGGCGATCCGTTCCGACACATCGGGTTTCTCGCTCGTCGTTCGGGGGGTTTCGTCGGGCAGGGGGACGCTTCGGGCTTTCGGATTCGGGGGCTTTGGGATCCGGGTCACGGCACACTCACGTGGAACCGGCCATGGAGGCCGGGTCAGAGCAGGGACCCGGGGATTATAGTGCCTTGGCGGAAGCTTCCTCCAGCACCCGCCGGCTCAGCAACCCGGGTGAACCCATGGAAACAATTGCCACCCCTCCACCGTTTTGCTATGATCGCCCCGAGGCGGGAATAGCTCAGTTGGTAGAGCGCAACCTTGCCAAGGTTGAGGTCGCGAGTTCGAGCCTCGTTTCCCGCTCCACCTCCGCCTAGCGAAGATTCTAGAATAGTCATCTGGGCCAGGTGGCAGAGTGG
>JAKARN010000142.1 GCA_021828425.1 Pseudomonadota bacterium
CCGATCTAACCGCTTGAGCTACGGGCCTTCCTGGCCAGCCGCGGTCACGCATTCACGGAAACGTGGAGTGGCATGCTGCCGGCGGGCCTGGCCCACCAGCTCACGGCTTCACCCGGCTGCCGCTGAAGGCGAGAGCCCAGCCGTCAACGGGGAAACTGGTACGTCCAGGTCTCGGTCAAAGGCCGGCCCCGGTAGCGGATCCACGCCCGGAGGAGGGTTCCGGGTCGGTTCGGAACCGTGAAACGCAATCGCCAGCGTGACGTCCCGGTGACCTTGGCGAGCGTGATGTCACGCACCGGCTCCGGGGCCTGGACGGATCCATCGAGCACGACCCAGGCCGGGATCCGGCCGAGTTCCCGACCCTTGAAGTAAATCGTGAAGGTGCGCAGGCCATGAGCCGGACGCGTCTCGCGCAGGAACTCCACCCGTCCGGGCCGGGAGTCCGGCCAGGGCAGCTGCCCCCAACGCTGGATGTAACGCAGAAGAAGCGGGTGATCCGGGGGAGGCGGGTTCTGGGGGATCCAGAAAGCCACGATGTTGGCATCCACAGACTTCCGGGTTGGAATCTCGACCAGCTCAAGGTGGCCGCTGCCCCAATTCCCTTGTGGCCGGATCCAGAGGCTCGGCGATCGCTGATAGGGGTTGGTGAGGGACTGGTAGGACCGGAAATGCCGGTCGCTCTGGAGCAGTCCAAACCCCCGGGGATCATCCAGGGAAAAACTCCGGACATTCAACTGATGGGGATCCGCCAAGGGAGCCCAGAACCAGCGCCCCGAGGCCGTCTCGTAGGACAGCCCGTCCGCATCATGGACGGCGGGATGCAATCGCCCCCTCCGGGAGGGGTCCATGCGGCCACGCAGAAACATGCTGACCATGGGCGCGAGGCCCAGACGCCGAACCGCATGGCGCAGAAAAAGGACAGCAGTGACCCGGATTTGTGTCGACGGGCCGGGGGTCACCCGGAACCGGTACGCCCCCGTGACACCGGACCCGTCCAAGAGTGCGAAAACCGTGAGCAGGCGGGCGCTGCGAGTCGGCACCTCGATCCAGAAGGCCCGGAACGCGGGAAACTCCTCACGCCGGTTCGGAACCGCCGTATCGATAGCGAGACCCCGGGCCCATGAGCCCCAGCTCTGTCCGAGACCACGGGCCCGGAAGTAGCTCGCCCCGAGAAAAGACAGGAAGGGGAACGGCGGGCGGGCGGTTTTGTGTTCTACGAGGGAAAAGCCGGCGGCGCCGATGATGGCCGGAAGTTTCCGGGCGAGCGGGGCCGGAAAGCGGAAGTCGCGGGGGGCAAAGGAGAGCGGGAAAATTCTCCTGCCGACCACGAGATGCATCGAGACCGGATGATCAAAGCCCCCCCCTTCAGGCCGGAAGGCGGGAATCAGGCGTGCGCTCCTGGGCCAGAAGGGCAGCCTCCCCCGGTACGTCGCCGCCCGGTAGGCGGCCTGACCCAGATGGTCCAAGGCCGCTGGGGCTTTCGGAAGTGGTGCATAGGGTTCGAGGGCGAGGCGGCGTGCACGACTCACAAGGCTGTCGAAAAGCCAGCGGCTCCCCCGCCTGGCTCGCACGTTCGCTTTCGAGCCCGCCCGGGGAGGCAGGCTGGCCATCCAGTCCTCGTCTGCGAGCCGGACCCGGCGCAGGGCCACACCCGACTGGGCCGCGGCCTCCTGGGTGGCTTTGGAGAGCCGGGCTTCGGTGAGTTTCAGGCGGGCGATTTCCCGTCCCAGCCGCATACGGAAGAGATGGAGCCGGTGTTCCAGCGCGCGTTCCCGAACCTCCGTTTCCCTGAGGTGGGCATCGGTCGCCTGCAAACGGCCCTGGATCTGGTGTACGGAAGAGAGCGAGGCACAACCCGAAAGCCCCAGGAGAAAGACCAGCAGGGGAACAGCAGAAGCTCCCCACCGGGATCTCCCGTCGGGTCGCGGTGTCATGAATTGGGTCATCGCTTGAGGATCATTCCCGCATCGGGTTGAGGGGCAGTGTCCATACCTCCTCGTGCAATTTCAGGAGCAGTGACCGGTCATTGAGCACCGCGAGTTGTTCACTCGTGCTCAACGCCCGGGGACCCCGCGCCATAAGCCGGGCACCATAAAGCGCCCGGGTGAGCCTGATTTCCTCATTATACCGCCGGGGGTGATCCGACAGGCGGGCGGCAATCACGGCATTCACATGGGGATCGACAATGGCCGCACGGAACCCCGGGCTGGCCCGGACCATGGCCTGGGTTCGTTCACTCGATGCCACTTCGAGACCCCGGAGTTCCTCAGGGGGCTCGTGCTCTTCCGGAGTCCTGAACAGACGGATTTTCCGGGTCCAAGCCCCCACGCGCTCGCTCCCGGTCAAGGCAGCCAGGGGCAAGGCCAGAACCAGGGCGGCCACAATCGGCAGGAGCCACCCCAGGTCGGCGGGATCCAGGAAATAGACCCCTCCCGCCCATCCGATCGCGATCAAGGTGCCGGGAATGTAGGAACGGAATGCGCGCATCCAGTGGTGGAGAGTCGCGGTTCGTTGCTGTCGTCCCCAGTGGACCTGGTAACCCAGAAGCGAGGAGAGGACGAACCAGCTGTGAAACAGCATGCGGACGGGGGCCAGGAGGGTGGAATAGACGATCTCGAGCAGGCCACTCGTCAAAAAGCGCAAGCCGCCCCCGAACTGGGACGTACGTCCCTTGAGAAAGACAAGCAGCAGGCCCAGGAACCGGGGCAGCAAGAGAACCAACGCACTGGCGCCCAAGAGAAAAACCGCGAGGTTCGAGTGCCAGACCGGCCAGACCGGGAACAGGCCGTGACCCGGGGGAAAGTAGTCGGGGGGAACCAAGGCGTGCCAGGCAATGACCGCCGTGCCCAGAAGAAGATACAGGAGCCAGAGCGGGGAGGCCACATAGGACATGGCTCCATTGACGAACATGAGACGGTTCATGGCCAGAAGTCCCTTGGCGAACAGGAGTCTCAGGTGCTGGAGGTTGCCATAGCACCACCGTCGATCCCGCTTCAGCTCGTCGAGCAGCGTGGGGGGCGTTTCCTCCCAGCTCCCGGCCAGTTCAGGCACGAGCCAGACCGACCAGCCGGCACGTCGCATCAGTGCGGCTTCGACAAAGTCGTGGCTCAGAATGTCGCCGGAGAGCCATGCGCGACCCTTGAGCCGCGGCAGCTGGCAATGGGCCATGAAAGGAGCCACCCGGATGATGGCATTGTGTCCCCAGTAATAGCTGTCTCCCATCTGCCAGAACGACAGGCCGGTGGCAAACATCCGGCTGTAGACCCGGTTGGAGAATTGCTGGATCCGTCCAAACAGGGTTTTCTGGCGGACCACCCCGGGTACGCTTTGCAGGATCCCGACCTCTGGATGAGCCTCCATGAGTTCCACAAGACGGCCCAGGCAGGAAGCCGACATCAGGCTGTCGGCATCCAGGACGACCAGATACCGGTAGCGAGAACCCCACCGCTTGAGGAAATCCGCAATGTTGCCGCTCTTCCGCTTGATGTTCGACCGGCGGCGTCGGTAGTAAATGCGTCCCCAACCGTTCAGGGAGCGGCAGAGTTCCGCCCAGGCCCACTGCTCACGGACGACGAGATCCGGATCGTTGCTGTCCGACAGGATGAAAAAATCGAACCCCCCCAGCATCCCGCTTTCTTCGAGGTTCCGGTACATGACCTCAATCGTGCCCGCGATCCGTTCCGGGCTTTCCCGATAGACCGGAAAAACCAGCGCGGTACGATCCTCCGGACCGGAGGCCGGCTCCTTGCCCGGAGGGGGGGTATCCGGCTGAGGGTCAGGGCGCAAAAGAACCAGGAATCCGAACAAGGCCGTCCAGAAGCCAATGGCGATCCAGGCGGTCAGCACTCCAAAAAGCAGCACCGTGGCCCCATTGAGCCAGGGATTCCCGGGCGAGGGCAAGGCGGCCGCCATGTTGATGCTGGCATAACCGGCGGGCGCCAAGACCAGGATGCCGAGCAGGCAGCGCCGGATCCATGCACTTCGATGCCACCGGGAAAAACGCACGACCGCTAGGGCACGCCGCGATCGTATCCGAGTGGTGCGGGCAGCAATCGCCTTCTCCGGATCGGTGGATTTTTGAAAGCCGTCTCCGGGACGTGGGCGTATGCCTCAAGACGGGCCTGCAAATACTCTGCCGACCAAGGCGCCTCGGTCTCCGCGAAGGAGGCCACAGGCTGGCCGGGAGAAGCGAGAAGTTGCCGGTACGCCTGGAGTGGGGACTGGGGACCGGGCCCCAAACGAGGTTTTTCCACGATCAGCGGTACCACTCGGCCTGGATGCTCCTAGTGTACGGAAATCCTCTCCTCCCATCCAAACCGCCCCCATCGGGTACGGAGCCCGCAAGGGTTGGAGCTCCTCTCTTCCGGCCAATCAGATCATCGCAATCGATCCGGCCTCCACTCATTCGGATCGATCAGCCTGCGTGCCGGCACGGATGCAGTGCGCGATCCTCCCCGGTCCTTGCCGTACCGTTCCGGATTGCACTTACCGAACCCGGAATGCCTCAAGGGACTCCGGATTGGCCAGGGCTCCCGTATTGGCCACGGTCTCTCCGGCAACCACCTGGCGTACCGCCATCTCGCTGATTTTCCCGCTCCGCGTCCTCGGAATGTCTGGAACCGCCCGGATGCGGGCGGGCACGTGGCGGGGCGTCAGTGCAGTGCGGATCCTCTCGCGGATCCGCCGTTCGAGTCCTTCGTCCAGGACGACGCCGGGCCGGAGCACCACGAACAGGAGGATCCGTTCGGATCCTTCCCCATCCGGCTCTCCCACGACCACCGCTTCCGCAATCTCTTCAAAGCACTCAACCTGCCGGTAGATCTCGGCCGTGCCGATGCGGACCCCACCCGGATTGAGGACAGTATCCGAGCGACCATAGATGATCACCCCGCCCGTCTGCGTGAGGACAGCAAAATCCCCAT
>JAKARN010000143.1 GCA_021828425.1 Pseudomonadota bacterium
GGGATCCATTGGAATCCGGATTCACTACTCGGGCATCAACTACAAAGACCTTCTGGCAGCGACCGGACGGGGCCAAATCCTGCGGAGGAGCCAGCTGATCGGGGGGATTGACCTCTCGGGGGAAGTCATCGATTCCGGGGATCCCGCCTTTCCGGTTGGCTGCCAGGTGGCTGCTGTCGGGGGAGGGTTGGGCGAGACGCGAGACGGCGGATATGCCGAATACACGCGGCTCGATCCCGAACAACTGATCAGGCTGGATCCCCTGTTTACCCCGCTTGAGGCGATGCAGATTGGAACCGCGGGATTCACGGCAGCCTTGGCTTACCAGGCAATCCAGGAGGGGGGAATTGAGCCCGAGTCCGGATCGGTGGCTGTGAGTGGCGCGAATGGTGGAGTCGGTTGTTTCATGGTGGACCTGTTAGCTGGGCAGGGACATGCAGTCACTGCACTAACCCGTCGGAGTTCCTGGAAACGTGAGCTTCTGGATCTTGGTGCTCGCGAAGTGCTCGACGCTACCGAAGTTGGGGCTGATCCGAATCCTCGCCCCATGCTCCGTGGACAATGGGTGGCGGGTGTCGACAATCTGGGTGGACCGGTCCTTTCCTGGATGATCCGTTCTGCCCGGCCCCAAGCAGTGATTGCTGCCATTGGCATGGCTGCTTCCACTTGGCTTGAAACCTCTGTTTTCCCTTTTATTCTACGTGGCGTTCGCTTGATCGGGATCAACTCGACTCAGGTAGAGCCGGCTGCCCGGCGGGATCTCTGGACCCGTCTAGCCAACGCTTGGAGGCCTCGGGCACTTGCACGGATGGCTCCTCGTCAACTGACATTTGATGAACTACCCGCCTTCTTTTCGTCCCCGACATATCCTTCGCATTTCGGACGAATCGTGGTTCGCATCCACTCGGAACTTTGACCGATCACAGTGTAAAATACGCAATCGTACACCGGAGATGAGTGATGACCCCGGGACAACGGTTCCGAGCTGCCTGGGATACGGAACGTCCATTGCAGGTGGTGGGAGCGATCAACGCCTATTGTGCCCGGTTGGCCGGAGAAGCGGGTTTCCGTGCTCTCTACCTGTCGGGTGCGGGTGTGGCCAACGCAGCCTTCGGGCTGCCGGACCTAGCGCTCACCACGCTCAGCGAGGTGGTGGAAGAAGCCCGACGCATTACCGACGTGACACCACTCCCGCTCTTGGTGGACATCGATACCGGCTTTGGCACCGCCCTCAATATCACCCGCACGGTCCACGAGTTGACCCGGGTGGGCGTTGCCGCTTTTCACATCGAAGATCAGATATCAGCGAAGCGATGCGGCCATCGTCCGGGCAAACAGCTCGTCAGTGTTGCCGAGATGCAGGACCGGATCCGGGCCGCAGTCGATGCGCGAACCGATCCAGAACAGGTTGTCATGGCCCGAACGGATGCGTTCGCGAGTGAAGGCTTGGAAGGGGTAATCCAGCGGGCTCAGGCCTATGTGGAGGTGGGGGCAGACTCCATTTTTGCCGAGGCGCTGACCGACCTCGAATCCTATGCAACACTGGTACGGTCCGTTTCTGTCCCAGTGCTTGCCAACGCCACGGAATTTGGACGGACGCCGATCTTTGACCGTGAAGAATTCCGCGCAGCAGGAGTCCGTCTTGTGCTTTATCCTCTGACAGCATTCCGTGCGATGGGATTGGCTGCACAGGAAACCTATGCGACGCTCCGCAAAGCTGGAACCCAAAAGTCTCTCATGAACCAGCTCCAGACCCGCGATGCGCTCTACCAAGTACTCAAGTATTGGGAATACGAACGGAAGCTGGACCAGCTTTTTGGTACGCAACCAAAGACCGCATCGTTTTCCGAGGAGAAAATCTGATGACCGAGAGCAAGAAAACCGGTGGGCTTGCTGGCGTCGTTGCCGGTGAGACGGCAATCTCCACAGTAGGGAAAGAAGGAGTCGGGCTGACCTACCGCGGCTATTCAATCGAGGCGCTGGCTCGGGACGCCAGCTTTGAAGAAGTGGCCTACCTACTTCTTTATGGTCACGCGCCAAACCAGAAGTCACTTTCCACCTTTGTGCAGGCCTTGGAGGCTGCCCGGAGCCTGCCTGAACCTTTGGCTCGCCTTCTGGAGCAAATACCTGCAAGCACCCATCCCATGGATGTTCTGCGAACCGGCTGCTCCTTCTTGGGCTGCCTCGAACCCGAAACCGACTTCAGCCAAGCAGTACCTGCTGCGACCCGCTTGCTCTCACTCTTTCCTTCCATCCTGCTTTACTGGTACCACTACCATCGGTCCGGGAAACGGATTGATACGAGAAAGGGTGGTTCCTCTATTGCTTCCCATTTCCTGACCCTGCTGCTGGACCGGGAACCTGAGGCGCTCATGTGCCGGGCCCTCGATGTATCCCTTATCCTCTACGCGGAACATGAGTTCAATGCATCGACGTTCACTGCACGAGTCTGTGCCGCCACGCTATCCGATTTCCATTCCTGTCTGACGGGGGCAATTGGAACGTTGCGTGGTCCACTCCACGGAGGAGCCAACGAGGCGGCGATGGAAATGGTCTCGCGCTACAAGGCGCCCGAGTCAGCTCGTTTGGGAACTCTCCGTGCACTTGAAGCCAAGGAAAAGATCATGGGATTTGGACATCGTGTCTACCGGGATCATGATCCTCGCAACGCGATCATCAAGGAATGGTCTCGTCAGCTTTCGGAACATCATCCCGACCGACACTATTTTGCGGTCTCGGAGGCGATCGAGCAGGTCATGTGGGACCAAAAGAAACTCTTTCCCAACCTGGATTTTTACAGTGCCTCCGCCTACCATTTCATGGGGATCCCGACTTCTCTTTTCACTCCTCTGTTTGTCTGTTCCCGAACGAGTGGCTGGTCAGCGCATGTTTTCGAGCAGAGGGCCAACAACCGCCTGATCCGCCCGGACGCGGGTTACATCGGCCCAGAATCCCGGCCGTGGCCTGCCCTTCGGGATCGGTGATCTGTGGTCGCTGAACGCAACCAGGCAATCGCAGGCTCTGGTTTGGAGACGGAACCGCTCATCACTGAACTGGCCGAGTATGTGGCTTCTCCTCCGGCCCATTCGGCGCTCGCTTACGAGACCGCTTGGTTAAGTCTCCGGGATTCCATCGGGGTTGCCTTCATGGCGTACGATCACCCGGACTGCACGAAGCTCCTCGGTCCTTGGATTCCGGGCATGGCCGGTTCCGACTCCGGTGCGCGTGTCCCGGGTTCCAGCCTGGTTCTTGACCTCATGAAGGCGGTGTTCGATACAGGAGCCCTGATTCGCTGGTTGGACTACAACGACACGTGGCTGGCGGCCGAGTGGGCGCATCCTTCAGACAATCTCGCGGCACTCCTCCCCCTTTCCGATTACCTCTGCCGAAGTGAAAATCCGGTCGTCATAACAATCAGGGATCTTTTGTCGGCGATGATCGAGGCTTACGAGATCCAGGGAACCTTGGCCCTTACTAACTCGCTCAATGCAGTAGGGATTGACCATGTAGTTTATGTTCGAGTCGCTTCAGCGGGACTGGCAACCCGGCTTCTTGGAGGTTCACGGCCGACCATAGAAAATGCGCTCACCCAGGCATTTGCCGATGGAGGACCACTTCGGGCCTACCGGCACCATCCCAATACCGGGTCAAGAAAATCCTGGGCGGCAGCTGATGCCGCCAGCCGTGGCATCGAGTTGGCCCTGCTGAGCTTGCGGAACGAGATGGGGTATCCTCGGATACTCTCCGCTCCCCGCTGGGGGTTTAATACGGTCGTCATGAGGGATATTCCGCTCCAACTTGGTCGGCCCTTGGGCAGTTATGTCATGGAGAATATTCTTTACAAGGTGGATTTTCCTGCGGAATTCCATGGACAGACTGCTGCCGAGGCGGCTGTGCGGCTTCACCCGGCAGTTCGTGATCGTCTGGATGAAATCGCGGAAATCGTGATCGAAACACAAAGTGCGGCCATCCGCATCATCGACAAAACCGGGCCACTGCGCAATCCGGCTGATCGAGATCACTGTCTCCAGTACATCGTAGCCAGTGCGCTCCTGAGGGGACGGTTGGTAGCTCAAGACTATGAGGAGGGTCCGTCATCAGACCCGTGGATCGATAAACTCCGTTCCAAGATGAGAGTCGTCGAGAACCCAGAGTTTACGCGCCGCTACTATGATCCAGAGATGCGTTACATTGGCAATGCTCTCCAGATCTACTTTAACGAGGGCCCTCCAAGCGAACGGGTAGTGGTCGAGGTCCCACTCGGTCATCGAGAACGCCGGGAGGAGGCCAGACCACGGTTATCCCGAAAGTTCAGGGAGGGACTGGCACGGCTGACGGCGGTACGGGCAGATGCAATCGCCGCATTTTTGGACGCTCCCTGGCAGGAACAGGCCGGTCGGCCGGTCTCCGACCTTATGGATCTGCTCGCTTCAGGTTGAGTCAGGATTGGCTTGGAATGCGGTTGGTGGTACCGCTTCAGGTCGTCACATGAAACTGGATCCACAGCCACTGCCCGCAGAACTTACGCGTAACCTCGACCGGGTTACCCGTGGGGTTCTGCTCTGGGACCCTGCTCTTTGTTGCTTTCTCCGCGAGAGGTGTCAGGGTAATGCCCATGGTCAGTCACTGTTGAAGCACCGGGGCCGGCTCTACCTGTGCGTGACAAAACCGGAAGAAATCAATGAACTCAGGTATCCCTCGATTGATGTTCTCGTGCCATGGCCGGGAGAGGGCAGGCTGGTAGACCCGCTTCCCGGTCGAGGTCCGGGCATTCCCGGAAAACCGACTGCCCAGCTCCAGATCCGGGCCACCGACCTTTTGCGGAACCAGTGGCAGAAACACTGCAGAGTCCACTGGCATGCCGGGGCAATTCTGTCCCTGCCCCGTGAGGCCCGCATCATGGCCGATTTGC
>JAKARN010000144.1 GCA_021828425.1 Pseudomonadota bacterium
TGAAAATCGATACGGGCATGAACCGTTTGGGTTTTTCTCCTTCCGGTGTTCGGTCCATATACCCCCGTCTCCGTTCACTCAGTCGCGAACCTCCCGGTCTCATGACCCACCTGGCCATGGCAGACCGCCCTGATGATCCGATGACCCAGGCCCAGATCAACCGGTTTGACGAGTCGATACGCGGGCTCCCGGGTCATCGAAGCCTGTCCAATTCGGCGGCGATCCTCAATTTTCCGCAGGCAGCAGCCGATTGGATCAGGCCCGGACTGATGCTGTTCGGGGTGTCACCGCTCGAATCCGTCCCGGCGGAGGCACTCGGACTTGAACCCGTGATGACCCTGTCGACCGTGCTGATGGCCGTCAAGCCCGTCAAGCCGGGCGATACCGTGGGATATGGTGCAACATGGCAGGCCCGACAGGGTGGCTGGATTGGGATTGCCGCCGCGGGGTACGGTGACGGGTATCCCTATCACGCGCCTCAAGGCACTCCCGTCCGGGTGGGGGAGGGGATTTGTCCGCTGATTGGTCGGGTTTCTATGGATATGATTGCCGTCGACCTCGGCTCGGAACCGCGACCGGTTGGGACACCAGTCGTACTTTGGGGGAAGGGGCTGCCCGTTGAGCAGGTCGCGCGCTGTTCTGGAACCATTCCCTATGAGCTTTTGTGCGGGGTTGCCCAACGGGTTCGCCATGAATGGCAGGGTTCGCCGGTCCCCGCGGCACAGGTTGGCGATGCCACGAGCTGCTGCACCCTATCGCTGTGATGCCTGCGGGGCCGAAGCGCCCCGTTGGACCGGCCGTTGCCCGGCCTGCGGAGCCTGGAATACGCTGACGGAGAAGCAGGGGATCCTGCCGGCCCGCCGGTCCGGGAAATCCCGCCCCACCGAGTCGGCCCAGCTTTTGGCCCTCCAGGAGATTGGCGGTGCACATCAGGACCGCAGAAGCTCGGGAATCCCGGAACTGGATCGCGTACTGGGCGGTGGGTTGGTGAACGGCTCGGTCGTGCTCGTGGGTGGTGATCCCGGAATCGGGAAGTCCACCCTTGTTCTCCAGGCTGCTGCCCTCCTCGCTCAGGATGAGCCCGTGGTCTATGTCAGTGGAGAGGAATCACCCGAACAGGTGGCAGCACGAAGCCGGCGGTTGGGCCTCAAAGGAGAACGACTTTTTCTGGTGGCAGAAACCCATCTTGAAACCATTCTCCCCTTGATCGAGCAGGCCCGTCCGCGTCTCGCGGTGATCGATTCGATCCAAACCATTTACAGCGACCTGACCGAATCCCCGCCGGGTTCCGCCACGCAGTTACGGGAGTCCACGGCGGCGCTGGTGCGGATGGCTAAAAAAACCGGAATTTGTTTCTTCATCATCGGTCATGTGACCAAGGAGGGGGCCATTGCAGGTCCCCGGGTCCTGGAGCACCTTGTGGATACCGTCCTTTATTTCGAAAACGATGCAGGGAGCCGCTACCGTCTGATCCGTTCCGTGAAGAACCGCTTTGGTTCGGCGAACGAACTGGGTGTTTTTGTCATGACGGATACCGGACTGCGTGAAGTCCGCAACCCATCAGCCATCTTCCTTTCGAACCGTCTAGAGTCCGTCAGCGGGAGTGTGGTGGCTGTGATCCGTGAGGGGAACCGTCCTCTTTTGGTTGAGGTGCAGGCCCTGGTTGATGAAACCCCAATTGTCCCTCCCCGGCGAATCACGGTGGGATCAGACTCGCAGCGCCTGATTCTCTTGCTGGCCATTTTCAACCGTCATGGCGGCCATTCGGTCAGTGGCCGTGATGTGTTTGTCAATATCGCCGGCGGACTACGCGTTTCTGAGACGGCGATCGATCTTCCCCTTCTCCTTGCGGTCTGGTCGAATTTGGTCAACCAGCCTTTGCCACGCGATCTCGTGGCGTTTGGCGAGGTGGGTCTGAACGGTGAAATTCGTCCGGTTTTCGGCGGAGAGGAGAGGCTGCAGGAAGCATGGAAGCACGGTTTCCGGAAGGCCTTGGTCCCCAAAGGTAACCTGCCCCGTTCAGGCCGGGTTGTGCATGCTGGATTTCGGGCAGTTGAAAACTTTGCAGCGTGTATTTCAGCCTTGACCGGAGATCCGCGGTTTCGGTCTAATCCGGACAAACCCGTTCAGCCGGATTGATATTGGGAATCACTTCAAAGTCAGGGTCACGGGCGAATTTCGATGGGTGCCGGACGCTGGTTGCCATCAATATGGACATAGGTCAGTTGTGCTGTGGAGACGAGGTGGCTCTCGATGGCCCCGAGGTCAATGGGGCGCTCCACGAAAACAGATACATCGATGGTGACTGAGGTGTGGCCGATCCGGGACCGATCGGTATAAAAACTGACCACATCCCCCACGTAGACGGGCTTTAGAAATATGAACTCGTTGACGGCAACCGTGACCACGCGTCCTCCCGCGATGCGGTAAGCGAGAATAGCCCCTGCGATGTCCGCGTGTGACATGAGCCAGCCCCCAAAGATATCTCCGACTCCATTGGTATCTTTCGGCATCGCGAGGGTGGAGACCGTGGCTGCCCGGTCATGGGGAGGGGAGGTAAAGTGCATCGATCTGTGCTGTGCGTCGGATTCGGCGGCAAGGATCCTAGTGGGTGGTTGGGGGAAGTAACGCGGACCATCCAGGATCCGGCTTGAAGCGTTCGCCAAACCGCGCTTCAAAGTGGCAGAGACGTTCGTAGATCGAGTGAGGGCCGGTTTCCCGGATGTAACGGAGCGGTCCACCCCGGAACGGTGCAAACCCAGTGCCAAAAATGACTCCCGCGTCGATCAGATCATCATCTGCAACCACCTGCTCACGACGGCAGGCGATGACTTCATTGAGCATCGGCAAAAGAAGCCGGTCCATGAGGTCCGTGTTGCCGAGCCGGGCCCGGGACAGGTCCTTGAGGGCTTTCCCATCCCGGTAGCGGTAGAAACCCTGGCCGGTTTTTTTACCGAATTGGCCAGCGTTGACCTTGTTTTGGAGCAGCTCGGGGACTGGTTTTCCTAGTTCCTCTGCGAAGATTCCAGCGACAGACAGGGCCACATCGAGGCCGACTGTATCCGCCAGTTCGACCGGCCCCATGGGCATCCCGAAGTCCAGTGCGGCCTGGTCGATGGCCTCGAAGGGAATTCCTTCCATGCTGGCTTGAACGGCTTCCAGGAGATAAGGCATGAGAACCCGATTCACGAGAAAACCCGGCATGCTCCTGACCGGTACTGGAAGACGGTCGATGAGGCGGACAAAGCTCAAGGCCCGAGCGGTGACCGCAGGATCCGTTCCCGGGCTGTGCACAACTTCCACGAGGGGCATTTTGGCCACGGGATTGAAAAAATGGATGCCCACCAGTCTCCCGGGATTCTCGAGATCGGCACTCAGCTTTTCGAGGCGGATACTGGACGTGTTGGTTGCCAGGATGGCGAGCGGTTTGAGCCGTCCTTCGATTGTCGCATAGAGTTTTTTCTTGGCTTCGAGATTCTCTGAGATGGCTTCGATCACGACGTCCGCTTCCGCTAGGGAATTGCCTCCAATATCCATTCGCAGTCGTCCGGTCGCTTCAGCAACCTGCTGGGGATCGTGGAGCTGGCGCTCAAACAGTTTCCGGGCACGTGCCAAGGCGGGCTCGACAAAACGGGCTTCCCGGTCTTCGAGCGTGACTTTGAAGCCACGGAGGGCGCACCACGCTGCAATATCGCCGCCCATGACTCCGGCGCCAATCACGTGGACGTGTCGGACTTCCAGTTCGGAACGTTTTCCGAGTGCCTTGAGCTTGTCTTGGAGCAGAAAGACTCTGACCAGATTGCGTGCGGTGGGGGAATCCATGAGGCTGGCGATGGAATGTGCCTCGGCCTCGTAGTGTGCCGGGGTCGCCGCGGCACCAAAACGTTCCCACAGGGAAATGACTGCGTACGGTGCCGGGTAGAAATCAGGCCGCGCATGTTTTTTTACCTGGTCCCGGAGACGACGAGCGATCCAGGGCCGGAGCAGAGTGAGGTTGAGAAGATTGGCGCCATATCCCGGACGATGGACCGGTGGGGTTTCAAACAAAAGCAAGCGGGCCTCACTCCGGCCCTGCTCCAAATCGCCAACCATCCGATCGGCCAGACCGATTTTGAGCGCGTGGCCTGCTTGAACCGGGTTGCCGCGCAAAATCATCTGCAGGGCGGCTGTGGGACCGATCAGGCGGACGCTCCGCACCGTTCCTCCGAATCCCGGATGAATCCCGAGTTTGATTTCCGGTAGGCCGAGTTTTGCACCTTTGACAATTACCCGGTAGCGGCAGGCCAAGGCGAGTTCCAGGCCTCCTCCCATACAGAAGCCGTGAATCAATGAGACCGTTGGAAACGGCAGGTTTTCGATCTCGGAAAAAATCTTCTGACCGTTTCGGATAAGGGCTAACGCCTCGTCGGCATTCTTGAGAGTCGTAAACTCCTTGATATCTGCGCCTGCGATAAATCCATTTTTCTTCTTGGAGTAAATGACCAGTCCACGGGGTGAGGCTGCGGCAATTTCATGGATCCGTGTGCCCAACTCGGCAACCACTGCCTGCGAGAGCGTATTGGTCCCACTATCCGGATGATCGAGTGCAAGCCATGCCAACCGCTCGTTATCTACCTCATACGACCAATGCGAAACCATTGGAATGACTCCCATCTTTTGTTCGCGGTCTCATTATAGCCCGGGACGCCGATACTGACCGGGAGTGAAGCTGGCCGATCCGGTTGGGGATGGCTGGGGGGGGGACTGACGTGGGGCTCAGTCCTGAAATGGCGGAGCGCTTGGCTTAATGAAGCCGACAGTCACAGATGAGCGGCAAATGGTCCGAATAACGGACATGCGGGATGCGGAAATTGTAGATTT
>JAKARN010000145.1 GCA_021828425.1 Pseudomonadota bacterium
GCCAGAATCGCGATGGCTTCGCTGAATGCGCGGTGGCAGCTTGGTCGTCCCCGCCGAAAATCATCATTGTCCATGGACGGGAGGTCGTCATGAATCAGTGAGTAGGCGTGGATAAATTCCACGGCGGTGGCCGGGAAATCCGCCAGATCCTGTGAGATCCCGAAAAGGTGGGCCGAGGCATAGACGAGCCGTGGCCGGAATCGTTTCCCCCCTCCCAGGACGGCATAACGCATGGCTTCATGAATTGCCGTGAGCGGAGGGCTCGGAAGAGGCAGATGGCGTTCGAGGACGGTCTCGATATGCTGGCCGAGGGGATCCCGCAACGTCATGTCTGGGAATCCTCTGCGGAGGAGGGGCCTTCCCAAGGGATGGTTCGGCCGGACTCCACGAGCAGACGGTCAATTTTCTGGCGGGCGGCCTTGAGCGCCTGTTCGCACTGGGCGTGGAGTGTCATACCCTCTGAAAAATACTGGATCGATTCCTCAAGTGAAAGACGGCCTTCTTCCAGTCGCCGGATGATTTCCTCGAGTCGTGCCAGGGATTTCTCAAATGATTCCAGCGTCGGTTCGGTACCCGGTTCAGGTACCGGCCGGGCGGATTTCGGCGGATTTTTGGGCACGGGAATGGCCTCGCTAGCGTTGAAGATCAAGCCGGCTGATGTGCCGGGGCGGTGGCCAGTATATCGGATGCAACCCCAGGGAACCGGCCGGGCCCGGGCGGAAGGAACGCGGGGCCGCTGGGTAGCCGGGGCGAGTGGAGCGAAGCTTCGCAATCGGTTAGACTGTAACGCTGTCTCAGATTGTTGTCAGTAAAACCGGAGGTTGATCATGAAAGCCTTGAAAGGTACCCGTACGCAGGAAAACCTCAAGTTTGCTTTTGCTGGCGAAATCGGTTAGACTGTAACGCTGTCTCAGATTGTTGTCAGTAAAACCGGAGGTTGATCATGAAAGCCTTGAAAGGTACCCGTACGCAGGAAAACCTCAAGTTTGCTTTTGCTGGCGAATCCCAGGCCAATCGCCGTTACCTTTATTTTGCCTCCAAGGCGGATGTTGAGGGTTACAACGATGTGGCCGCCGTTTTCCGTTCTACGGCTGAGGGAGAAACCGGGCACGCCCATGGACATCTCGAGTTTCTTGAAAGCGTAGGCGATCCCGTGACCAACCTGCCGATTGGCGCCACGACGGATAACCTCCGCTCGGCCATCGCAGGCGAAACCCATGAGTACACCGACATGTATCCCGGCATGGTCAAAACGGCCCGCGAAGAGGGATTCGACGAGGTCGCCGATTGGTTCGAGACGCTTGCCAAGGCCGAGCGGTCCCATGCCAACCGATTCCAGAAGGCCCTCGATACCCTGGGACACTGATCACGATCAAGGATGCGGCGTACGGCTGCGACCGGACCGCAAGGGGCCCCGGTGACTGACACCCGATCCGTACATCGGGCGGAAGGTGGCCTTGAGCCTCCGAAGCGGGCCCCTTTGGATACGGATGATCCGGCTTTCTTCGATGCTGGCGCGCTCGAAAAGGAGTTGCGCCGGACCTTCGAGATCTGTCACGGTTGCCGCCGCTGCTTCAACCTGTGTGAGGCGTTTCCCACCTTGTTCGACGCGGTCGACCGGGATCCTTCCGGTGAGCCTGGGTCTCTCCGGAAGGACACTCTCGACCAGGTCGTCAGGGAATGCTATCTCTGTGATCTCTGTTTCATGACCAAGTGCCCCTACGTGCCACCGCATCCGTTCAACCTCGATTTCCCTCACCTCATGCTCCGAGCCAAGATGTTGCGATATCGGGAGAAGAAAGTCCCGCTCCGCGATCGTTTTTTGACCGAGACCGACACGGTAGGACGCTTTTTCGGCATTCCGATCGTGGCGGGTGCGCTGAACCACCTCAATCGGAGTCCCACATTCCGCCGTTTGTCCGGACACCTGACCGGGATTCATGCCGAGGCGGCGCTGCCACCTTTCTCCGCTCATTCTCTCGCTTGGTATTGGAAGAGACGGGAAGCCACCCCGGAATGCACTGCCCAGTCAACCCCGACCACGCATGGCCGGATCGCCTTGTTCGGTACCTGTTATGGACGCCACTATCGCCCGGAGATCGATCTTGATCTGGCCCGGGTATTCGAGCACAACGGGATCCCCGTCGAAAGGATCGAGGGTGAGGTGTGTTGCGGGATGCCCAAGCTTGAAATTGGCGATCTCGAATCGATCGGACGACTTCTTGAACGAAACCTGCCACTCCTGCTTGGAGCCATCGAGCGTGGTTGTGATCTGACCTCGCCGATTCCCTCCTGCGTGCTCATGTTCAGTCGTGAGCTGCCTCTCCTCTACCCCCATGACGAGCGGGTCCGCAAGGTGGCTCAGGCGTTTGTGGATCCCTTCGACTACCTCATGCGGCGCCATGCGCATGGGCTTTTGAGAACGGACTTTAAGCAGTCACTCGGAAAGGTTGCCTATCACGTGCCTTGTCATCTTCGTGTCCAGAATATCGGTCTCAAGACCCGTGATGTCCTGGCGCTTATTCCCGGTATTCAACTTGAGGTGATCGAGCGCTGCTCCGGCCACGATGGAACCTACGCGGTGCGGGCGGAGTCCCATGCCAAGGCCGTGAAGATCGGCCAGCCGGTTGTCCGTCGAATCGCCGAGTTCCACCCGGATCACTATGCCAGTGACTGTCCGATGGCACAGGACCACCTTCACGAAGGCCTGGGGAAGGATGCACCTCCCCCCGAACATCCACTCCGGCTTCTCGCGTACGCCTATGGTCTGGTGGAGGGACCAGGATGAAACATCTGACCCCGGAAGACCTCTACCCCCTCGAGCACTATGCCCGGATCCGGCCTGATTTCAGAAGGCAGGTCATGGCGCACAAGCAGGAGCGCCGGTTGGCGCTGGGGTCGCACATGACCCTGATTTTTGAAGATCGTCTGACTGTCCAGTACCAAGTTCAGGAAATGCTCCGGATCGAACGGATTTTTGAACCGGACGCGATTGCGGCAGAGCTGGCTGTCTACAATCCCCTGATCCCGGACGGGCACAACCTCAAGGCGACGCTTTTTCTTGAGTACGAGTCGGTCGAGGAAAGAACCCGCGAGCTGCATCGGCTGGCTGGCATCGAACACCAGGTCTGGCTGCGTATCGGGGCGGGGGCTCCGCTCTGGGTGGTGGCTGACCCGGATCTCGAGCGCTCCGCTCCTGAAAAGACCTCAGCTGTTCATTTCCTCCGTTTTGATCTTCCAGCCAACGATGCGGAGGCGATTTGCGCAGGAGCACTGGTGATGATCGGGATCGAGGACGCCCGCTACCCGGTCCGGGTCCCCCTCCCTTCCCCCCTGACTCAGTCCCTGTGCTCGGACCTCGCTTAGTCCGCATCCTGCTAGAATCTCCTCCCGGGAAAGACCTAAGCACCGCCTGTGCCCCGTAAACAACGGTACGATTCCAGCGACCTCGAAGTTTTGACCGGTCTCGATCCCGTGCGCCGGCGACCGGGGATGTACACCGATACCCAGTCTCCGGATCATTTGGCGCAGGAAGTCATTGACAACAGTGTCGACGAGGCGCTGGCGGGCTTTGCCCATTCACTCGCCGTCACGCTGCACACGGATGGTTCGCTCACGGTAGCCGACGATGGTCGTGGCATGCCGGTTGACCAGCACCCGGAGCTCGGCCGGAGCGGGGTCGAAGTCATTCTTACCGTGCTTCATGCGGGCAGCAAGTTTGGGGAATCCGTCTACCGCTTTTCCGGCGGCCTTCACGGGGTTGGAGTTTCGGTGGTCAACGCGCTCTCGCGTCGGCTGGAAGTCTGGGTCCGGCGGGATGGGGGAGAGTTCCACATGGCCTTTGCGGATGGCACACCGGTCACACCACTGGTTCGCCACGGTTCCGCACCCCGTGGGGAAACCGGGACCCGGATCCGTTTCTGGATCAATGAACGCTACTTCGAGAATCCGCACTTGGCTGCCGACCGGCTGGTTCCGCTGCTTCGGGCCAAGGCGGTGCTTCTTCCCGGGTTTGTGGTCACCCTGTGTGATGAGGCGAGCGGGCATTCACAGCGATGGTGCTACGAGGCGGGACTTGCAACTTATCTTGAGGAGACTCTGGCGGGACGTGGGCTCCTGCCGGATCACCCGTTTGTGGGACATTTCCGCTCCGATCGTGCCGAAGCGACCTTTGCGCTCGCTTGGGAGAACGGGGGGGCGGGGCATGGCACCGTGACCGAAAGCTTTGTGAACCTCATTCCGACTCCCCAGGGTGGAACCCACCTGGCCGGTTTCAAGACCGGACTCCTGGCCGCACTCCGGGAGTTCTGCGACTATCGCGGGCTGGCCCCCCGCGACATCAAGCTCACGGCCGAGGATGTGTTCCAGGGCCTGAATTATGTGCTGTCCGTCAAGTTGCGGGAAGTGGAGTTTTCCGGCCAGCTCAAGGAAAAACTGAACTCCCGGGAAGCGGCGAGTTTCGTTTCGGGAGTGGTCAAGGATGGTTTCTCCCTGTGGCTGCATCAGTCACCGGCTCAGGGAGAACCCATTGCCCGGCAGGTGGTCGGTCACGCGGTTGCGCGTCAGCGTCGCGAGAGCCAGGTGGCACGGAAAAAGCCCACTGCGGCTTTGGCCCTGCCCGGGAAACTTGCCGATTGCACCGGTGAGGATCTCGAAGAAACCGAGCTTTTCCTGGTCGAGGGGGATTCGGCAGGTGGATCGGCCCGGCAGGCGCGTGATCGGACCTTTCAGGCCATCCTTCCCCTGCGGGGGAAAATCCTCAATACCTGGGAAAGCAGTTCCGGTGAGGTAGAT
>JAKARN010000146.1 GCA_021828425.1 Pseudomonadota bacterium
CCCCTTTTTTTTGGCCTCATTCACGCCCTCCGGGATAGAATGACCTCATGCTTCCCGAGACATCTGCCGATCAACTGGTCCTTGTTGCCTTGTCCGGTGGGGTGGATTCCGCCGTTTCCGCACTTTTACTCAAGGAGGCTGGCTGGTCCGTCGAGGCCCTCTACATGCACAACTGGGAAGAGGAAGCCGGGGAAGACTGTCCGTCCGCGCAAGATTTCCAGGATGCCCACCGGGTGGCGGATCTCTTGGAGATCCCGCTGCACCGGACTTGCTTCGCACCTGCCTACCGGGAACGGGTCTTCCAGCCTTTTCTTCTGGCCTATGAGTCCGGACTCGTCCCCAACCCGGACGTCTGGTGTAACCGGGAGATCAAATTCGGCCTGCTCTGGGAACATGCCCACCGGCTGGGTGCCACCCATTTGGCCACCGGACACTATGCACGCCTCGAAAGGGACCGACACCCTCATCGTCTCTTGCGCAGCCATGACCACAGAAAGGATCAAACCTACTTCCTGAACCAACTCACCTCATGCCAGCTTGAAAACTGCCTGTTTCCCATCGGTCATCTCACAAAGTCAGAGGTTCGTGAGCTGGCCCGGCTGAGGGGCTTACCCAATCATGCGAAAAGGGACAGTACAGGAATCTGCTTTATCGGCGAAAAACCATTCCGCGAGTGGCTGTCCCGCTACCTCCCGGGTACACCTGGACTGATCCTGGATGAGAGCGGACGAACGGTGGGAACACATCCCGGGTCTTTTTATTTCAGCCTGGGCCAGCGCAGGGGTCTCGGCATCGGAGGCATCCGTGGAGGTCGGGAAGCATCCTGGTACATCTACGAGAAAGACCTGTCGCACAACCTTCTTCGAGTCACACAAAATCCCCACCATCCCAATCTTTGGATGAATCGGATTCCGCTTTCCGGTTTTCATTGGATCGGCGAAACTCCGCAACCCGGAATCATCAGGGGGTCCGGGAAAACCCGCTATCAGCAGGCTGACATCGCCTGTGAACTCGACTGGACAGATGAGGGACCTGCCACGGTTTCGTTTGAGAGCCCCGTTTTTGCGCCGACGCCAGGCCAGTTCTTCGTCTTTTACCAGGGCGAATGGTGTCGAGGGGGCGGAGTCATTGCGGAAACCGGCTCAGAGACTCACCCCATCCCCTCCCCCGAATGGACTGATTGGAGTTCCAGATCCAAACCCGACCCGGAAGGGAACGAGTGACGAGACCGGGATCCCCTTCAGTCGTATAATTTGGGACATCTTCTTCCTTTGCCCTAGCCGAGGATCTCTCCTTGATGACCCGCAGAAAGGCCGTTTTCATGGATGACAGCCATGACACTTTGGCTGTCGATCAGACCTATTCCTTCATCTCGCTCCCCAAGATCGCACGACATCACCCCCCGGTTTCCTCACTGCCCTATGCCCTGAAAATCCTCCTCGAAAACACGGTCCGGAACTGGGACGGGATCACGGTCCGGGATGAGGATGCCCAGGCCATACTGGCCTGGACGCCTGAAAATGCAGGCAAGCATGAACTGGCTTTCACCCCGGCGCGAGTCCTCCTCCAGGATTTCACGGGTGTTCCGGCCATCGTCGATCTTGCAGCCATGAGGGACGCGATGAACAAGCTGGGCGGAGACCCTGGCCGGATCAACCCGTTGGCCCCGGTCGAACTGGTGATCGACCATTCCGTACAGGTGGATTTTTACGGAACTCCCGACAGCTTCGAGAAAAACCGGGCACGCGAGTTCGAGCGCAATCAAGAACGCTACGCTTTTCTGCGCTGGGGACAGGAAGCCTTCCGGAATTTCCGGGTTGTTCCTCCGGATACCGGTATCGTCCACCAGGTGAATATCGAATATCTGGCCCGTGTCATTTTTGAAACGTCCAAAGACCACAAGCGGTGGCTTTACCCCGACACCCTGGTCGGAACGGATTCACATACCACCATGGTCAATGGCCTTGGAGTACTCGGATGGGGGGTTGGCGGCATCGAGGCAGAAGCGGCCATGCTGGGCCAGCCCATGACCATGGTGGTCCCGGAAGTCATCGGGGTCAATCTCACCGGCAAGCTCAATCCGGGAGCCACGGCCACCGATCTGGTGCTGACATTGACGGAGCTATTACGACGGAGGGGGGTTGTGGGCAAGTTCGTCGAGTTCTTCGGACCCGGACTGGCCTCTCTGCCGGTGGCCGATCGGACCACCATCAGCAACATGTCCCCTGAATTTGGCTCGACCTGTGCAATTTTCCCCATCGATGCGGAAACGCTCCGTTACCTCCGCCAGACCGGCAGGTCAGAAACCGTGATTGCACGGATCCAGGCCTACTGCCAGGCACAAGGCCTCTGGCATGAGCCGGGTCGGCCTGAGCCCCGTTACAGTGATTTGTTGAGCCTTGATCTGGCCACAGTCGAACCCAGTCTGGCCGGTCCCAGCCGGCCGCAGGACCGGGTCAAACTGTCTCACCTCAAGTCGAAAATGGAGCAACAGGTCACGGACTACCGGAAAGGCAAACCGCCCACACCGGAGACGAAACCGCGCTTGGCAGACGGTGACCTCGTCATTGCGGCCATCACCAGCTGTACCAACACGTCGAATCCTTCTGTCATGATCGGGGCGGGACTTTTGGCTCGAAATGCCCGGAAACGCGGCTTGGAGACCAAACCCTGGGTCAAAACCTCCCTGGCACCCGGATCGCCGGTCGTCACACGCTACCTCCGGGAAGCCGGACTCCTTGGTGACCTGGAAGCGCTCGGCTTCGGCCTGGTGGGCTATGGATGTACCACCTGCATCGGGAATTCGGGTCCACTCAAACCGGAAATCAGTGAACTCATCCAGAAAAGACAGCTGGCCGTCGGCGCGATTCTGTCCGGAAACCGCAATTTCGACGGTCGGATTCATCCAGAGGTCCGCTTCAATTTCCTCGCCTCACCCCCTCTGGTCGTGGCTTTTGCCCTGGCAGGCTCTTTGCTCCTGGATCCGGAAAACGATCCTTTGGGCATGGACTCCCAAGGCCATCCGGTTTACCTCACAGAAATCTGGCCGAATCCCGAAGAAATCGAAGAGCTCGTCCGGCTTCACCTCCGTGGTCAAATGTTCCAGGAAAGCTATGCCAAAATCTTCGAAGGACCGCCCGAGTGGAGTCGTCTGGAGATCGCTCAAGGATTGCATTACGAATGGAGCCCGGAGTCCACCTATGTCCAGTCTCCGCCCTTTTTCGACGGCCTCGAGAAGCTTCCTCCGCTTCAACCGGCCCTGGAAGGTGCACGCGTTCTGGCCCTGCTGGGAGATTCAGTGACGACGGATCATATTTCACCGGCAGGCAACATCTCCCCAACGAGTCCCGCGGGACATTATCTTCGGGAGAGGGGGATTGAGCCCCGGGATTTCAACTCCTATGGTGCACGGCGTGGAAATCATGAAGTCATGATGCGCGGAACCTTTGCCAACATCCGTCTGAAAAATCTTCTGGTACCGGGGGTTGAGGGCGGGATGACACGCTGTTTCGCAACCGGGGAGACCCTGCCCATTTATGATGCTGCCATGAGGTACCTCGATAAGAAGATTCCTTTGGTGATCATTGCCGGGAAGGAATATGGCAGCGGTTCCTCCCGGGACTGGGCGGCCAAGGGCCCTGCCCTGCTCGGCGTCAAAGCTATACTGGCCGAGAGTTTTGAACGGATCCATCGGTCTAATCTCGTCGGGATGGGCATCTTACCCTTGGAGTTTCTCCCAGGGGAAAATGCCCAAGTTCATGGCTTGAGCGGGCACGAAACCTATCAGATCAGCGGTTTCCAGGAGGACCAGGCCACAGAGGCTGTGGTGGAAGCCATTTCAGACCATGGCCAGACCCGTCGATTCAAGGCCAGGATCCGCCTCGACACCCCAAAGGAGAAAGAGTACTACCGCCATGGCGGAATCCTGAAGTATGTCCTCCGCACGCTGGCCGGAGATGGCTCGGATTAGGCCTTTCCCAGCCTCACCCGGCCCGCAGCAAGGTTAGAGCCGGTTTGGGCACAGGCTATTCTTCGTTAGCGGTTCGCGCAGCCTTCATGCCGAGAGACTGGCAGATCGCGGAAGCGTGGCGGTCGAGTTCCGGATCCACGCGCGCTACCCGACCCCATGAACGATCGGTTTCTCCAGGCCATTTACAGGTTGCATCCAGCCCGAGCTTGCCCCCCAGATCGCTGACCGGACTCGCAAAGTCGAGATAATCAACTGGCGTGTTGTTGATGATCAATGTGTCCCGACCGGGATCCGCCCGGGTGGAAATAGCCCACAGCATCTGTCGATCATCCCTGATATCAATGTCTTCATCGACAACGACAACATATTTGGTGTAGGTAAACTGGCGGAGCCAGGACCAGATCCCCATCATGATCCGTCGGGCATGTCCGGGATATTGTTTGCGGATGCTGACCAGGGCAACACGGTAAGAACAGGCGGCCGGGGGTAGGTAAAAATCCACAATTTCCGGGAACTGGTTTTGAAGAACGGGAATAAACATTTCGTTGAAGGCTTCCGCCAGAACCGACGGTTCATCTTCCGGTGGTCTACCCATGTAGCTATGGTGGTAAAGGGGTGAGTCACGTGAGCAAATCCGCTCGACGGTCAGAACCGGAAACTGTGCAGTTGCATTGTAGTAGCCCGTATGATCGCAGAAGGGCCCCTCCAACGCCGTCTCGCCGGGGTAGATGTACCCCTCCAAGACCATTTCGGCCCGTGCCGGCACATACAAGTCGCGAGTTCGGCAC
>JAKARN010000147.1 GCA_021828425.1 Pseudomonadota bacterium
CGTCAACTATAAAAAAACCATCAGGTTGACAGTCAGAGGGGGTTCCGCGCTAGACTGTCCGAAGAATATCCAACTTTGAGACCCATGACCGAAATCCCCGATCTCGGCCCGCCTTGGAACCTTGAACGGGTTCTCGGACTATTCCAAGCTCCCTTGAATGACCTGCTCTACTGGGCGCATGGCGTCCATCGACGACACTTTAATCCCCAAGAGGTCCAGTTGAGCACGCTCCTCAGTGTCAAAACTGGGGGATGTCCCGAGGATTGCCACTACTGTCCCCAAAGTGCGCGTTATGCGACCTCGGTAGAGGCCGAACCCTTGTTGCCCCTTGAGCAGGTGGTTCAGGCTGCCCGTCAAGCCCAAGCAGCGGGAGCCACGCGCTTTTGCATGGGGGCCGCCTTTCGCGGACCCAAGGACCGCGATCTGGATCAGATTCTTGAGTATATCCGGGCAGTCAAGGCGCTTGGATTGGAAACCTGCGCCACCTTGGGCTTGTTGACCGACGAACAGGCTGCAAGGCTAGCTCAGGCCGGGCTCGATTTCTACAATCACAATCTGGATACTTCGCGTGATTACTATTGCAACATTGTGACAACCAGAAGCTTCGACGACCGACTGGAAACCCTTCGGCGGGTTCGCAAGGCTGGCATGCACGTCTGTTGCGGCGGGATCCTGGGCATGGGCGAGTGCATGAAGGATCGTGCCGCATTGCTCTTGGAGCTGGCCGAAATGGACCCGCCGCCGGAAAGTGTGCCCCTCAATGCCTTGGTTCCTGTGCCTGGGACCCCGCTCGCCGGCCGTGATCCGGTGCCGCCACTGGAGTTTGTCCGGACGGTCGCGGTGGCCCGGATTCTCATGCCAAAGGCCCATGTTCGGCTGTCCGCAGGCCGAAGCCGGATGAGCGATGAACTCCAAGCCCTGTGTTTTTTTGCCGGAGCCAACTCGATCTTTTATGGAGAGGAATTGCTCACGACACCAAACAACGAGATGAAGGCGGATCGCGAGTTGTTTCGTGCCCTCGGAATCCGTGCCGAGATGCAGCCGGAGAGGCGGGAGGCCCATGCGCCCCGGGATTGAGTCTCTTCCTAGATTGGTGAGCTCGGCTGCGGGTGTCCGGATCCGCCGGGTCCGCGAGTCGTCATGCCAACCTGCTGTCGTGGTCGAGGGACGTCGGCTGATCAGCTTTGCCTCGAATGACTACCTCGGGCTTGCAACTCACCCAGCGGTCATCGAAGCGTGGAGCGCGGGAGCACGGCAATGGGGCGTTGGGAGCGGCGGATCGACGCTCCTTTCTGGGCATACTTCCGCTCACAGCGAACTCGAGGATGCTCTGGCCGATTGGCTCGGGCGGGATCGGGCGCTGCTTTTTTCGAACGGTTATATGGCCAATCTCTCGATTTTGCAATCCCATTGCCATCGAGGACAAACGATCGTCCAGGATCGCCGCAATCATGCCTCGCTTTACGATGCCGTACGACTGACCCGAGGGCATCTCCGTCGTTATGTCCATGGAGATGTGCTGGATGCGGCTCGGCAGCTGAAGCGATCAGCCATGGCGACCGGGGCACTGCTCGTGACTGAGGGCGTTTTCAGCATGGACGGGGATCAGGCTCCTCTGGCCGAACTGGCTAGGGTTGCCCGCGCGGCAGGGGCCCGGTTCTTGGTTGACGATGCCCATGGCATCGGTCTTTCGGGGGATGAAGGACAAGGTACCGTGGGGGCATGTCGCCTCGGGCAGGATGACGTTCCACTGCTTATGGCCACTTTCGGGAAAGCGTTCGGAACCTACGGGGCCTTCGTTGCCGGACCGGCTGCGCTCATTGAGATCCTGGTGCAGCAGGCGCGTCCATTCCGCTATACCACCGCGCTCCCGCCGGCTTTGGCAGTGGCCACGCACGAGGCACTCCGGCGGGTGATCGGGGAGCCCGAAAGACGTAGCCGACTGCACGAGCAAGTGGACTACTTTCGCCGATGCGCACGGGAGCTGGATCTGCCCCTGGCTTCTTCATCCTCTCCCATCCAGCCTGTTCTAATTGGATCGGCGGAAGAGGCACAGATGCTCAGCAAGGCACTTGAGTCCCGTGGAATTTATGCACCAGCTATTCTCCCGCCAACCGTGCCACACGGGAAAGCACGCTTGCGGATCAGCCTGAATGCTTCCCACTCGCGGTCCGATCTGGACCATCTGCTCGAGGCCCTGTCCGACCTGTGCCGCCCCCGCGCCTGATGACCCTTGCCATGGTTCACGGTTGGGGGTTCAACGCCCGCGTTTTCGACCCCTTGCTGGCACCACTCAGGCAGGCAGGGATCAATCCCTATTGCATCGAACTGCCAGGACACGGACAGCGGTGTGACACCCCGGTGGATCCGACGCTTCTGGGCTGGTCCAAGGATTGTCTGGAAGAGCTGCCGGAAGGGCCAGTGGCACTCCTCGGATGGTCGCTTGGCGGGCAGGTGGCACTCCAGGTCGCGATCCGGAATCCAGAGCGGATTGGGGCACTCGTTCTCGTCAGCACCACGCCGAAGTTCATGACCGGTCCGGACTGGGCCTACGGGTTAGCCCCAGCTGTTCTGGACCGTTTTGCCTGGGATCTCGAGACCCATTACGAGGGAACACTCGATGATTTCCTTTTTCTGCAGCTCCAAGGCCGAAGGGAAGCGAGAATCCTGATCCCCCGCTTGCGGGCAGCGCTGCGGACAGGAGGGGTGCCAACGCCTGATGGACTTCGGACCGGACTCGGAATCCTGAGGACTACGGATTTGCGGGTGGAGGTGCAGCATGGAGCCGCGGTTCCCCTACTCCTCGTGGCCGGGCGACGGGACCGACTGGTGCCATCGGAAGCGGGGGATTGGCTGGCCCAAGCACTCCGGACCGACATCCACTGGTTCGAGAAGGCCGGCCATGCCCCCTTCCTCAGTGATCCGGAAGCATTTTGCCGGCTCGTGTCCGGATTCCTCAACGGTTGTGATCGTGCCTAGGCTCGATTTGCATCGGATCCGGAAGCGATTTAACCGGGCAGCGCCTGCCTACGACGATGGGGCCCGCCTGCAACACCAGATCGAAGACGAGCTAGTCAGTCGTCTGGACTTGCTCGAGCTCATGCCCCGAACGATCCTCGATCTGGGATGTGGGACGGGACATGCGGCCCCGGCCTTGTCCCGCGCATATCCTGATGCGAAACTCTGGGGAGTTGATTCCGCGTTCGAATTCCTGCGCCGGAAGCAGGAGTTTCCAGACCGGCGTTCCCCGGTTCTTTGTGCCGATGCCCGGGCCTTACCTTTGCCAGGCGAATCCATCGATCTCGTTTTCAGTAACCTCATGCTTCAATGGTGCGAGGAGCCGGGCCTGGTTTTCGGCGAAGTGTTCCGGATCTTGGCGGGTCGCTCGCCTTTCCTGTTTTCGACTTTCGGTCCACGGACACTCCACGAACTCCGGGAGGCGTGGGCTTGTGTGGATCGTGAACCTCACGTTATGGATTTCCCTGATATGCCGGCATTGGGAACGTGTCTGACCCGGCATGGATTCGTCGAGATTGTGCTCGATACCGAAGTCGTGATCGAGTACGCCGATAGTCTGACCGTTCTCGGGCGGAGGCTCAAGCAAATAGGCGCGAACTCACATCCCATAGGCGGTTCCCGAGGGCTCACCGGACGGACGCGCTGGCAACAGGTGGGTGAGGCCTACGAAATCCGTCGGCTCCCCGGGGAGGGCCTGCCGGTGACCTACGAGATCATCTACGGAATTGGATGGAAGCCAACTCCGTTGCCACAGGTGTGGGGTTCAGCGTGAGGCCCCGGGGAGTCCTGGTCACTGGGACGGATACCGGGGTTGGGAAAACGTGGACCAGCGCGGCATGGATCCGCTGCGGGGTCAAGCGAGGGCTCCTGGTCGGTGCCATGAAACCGGTTGCGACGGGTGGCATCCGGAACGAACTGGGAAAGTGGCAGCACGAGGATGTGATCCGGCTACGCCAAGTGATCAACGTAGAGGAGAGTGATGTCGAGATCAACCCCTATTGTTTTGCTCCTCCCATCTCACCCGATATCGCCGCCCGCCAAGTAGGGCAGCAAATCCACCTGGACGCAGTGCGGGGGTACGTGCGGCAGCTTGAGCTGAGGACGGACCTTGTGGTCGTGGAAGGCGTGGGGGGGTGGCGTACGCCTTTGACGGAACGGGAAACCGTGGCCGATCTGGCGCGGATCCTGGGGTATCCGGTGATTCTGGTGATCGGTCTCCGACTTGGTTGCATCAACCAGGGACGGCTTTCGGCGGAAGCCATTGGCCGGGACGGCGTACCCTGTCTCGGATGGGTCGGCAACCAGGTGGATCCCGGTCTTGAGGTGCCGGAGGAAGTTATGGCCACACTCGGGCGGAGCCTGCCGTTTCCCTGTCTTGGTATCCTGCCTTATCTTCCCCGGTCCGATTGTGATCGTCTGGCCTGCGCCCTTGATCAAGGCTTTGAAAGTGGGTCCGGGGGGTGACGAGCGCGATGGGTCCGACCCCGAGATCAATGGCCCGCTCCCCAATTGGCGCCTGCACGGGCATTCGTGCATAATTGGACGATCCGATTTTTTTGCAGATTCCAGTCGATGTCGACCTTAGTGGTCAGCCCCAACCGGTCCCTGCGAGGTGCGGAGCTCGGGCTGATGGCAGCTGGTCTGGCCGGCGCCTTGATCTTGGGCGGGCTGATGACTTGGCTTTGGGGTTTCTGGCCTATTCTGGCCTTCGCTGCAATCGCATTTGGTGGGCT
>JAKARN010000148.1 GCA_021828425.1 Pseudomonadota bacterium
GCGGAAATCAAGGAACGGATGGAGGACACCGGACGCGAGGTCACCCATGAACTTTACCGCTATCTCAATACGCTGGGCACGATCGCCGGGATCTCTCCCCTGCTCGGTCTGCTCGGGACCGTGATCGGCATCATGCGGGCCTTTGCGTCCATCGAGGCGCACGGCGCGGGGGATCCCCGGCTGCTTGCGGGAGGAGTCGCCCAGGCCCTGATCACGACAGCGGCCGGACTCACGGTCGCCATTCCCTCGCTCGTGGCTTACCGCCTATTGCGGGGGCGCGCCGACAACCTGGTTTTGGCCATGGAACAGGCAGCACTTCGCTTCGTCGATTCGCTCCGTCATCACGACCGCGGGACGGGGAGACCATGAAATTCCGGCGGGCCGAGCCGGAGATGCCTGAACTCAACGTGGTCTCCTTCATCGACGTGCTGCTCATGCTGCTCGTCTTCTTCATGCTGTCGACCACCTTCATCCAGAGTGCCCACCTGAGGATCCAGCTGCCCAAGGCGGCGATGGACGCGACCCCGATGAAGTCCGGACTCGTGATTACGATCGATCGCCACGGCCGTTACTACGTCGACCAGGAAGCCCTTTCCCGTTCGGGTGCCACGGCACTGGACCAGGCCATCCGTCGTTTCATCGGTCATCGCCGGCAGATCCCCGTCACGATTCGCGCCGATGCCCGGGTGCCCTACCAGTTCGTGGTGACGGCCCTGAACGCGGTCGGGCGGCTCGGGCTGCACCAGGTCAACCTGGTGACCGTGCGGACTGTGACGCCTCCCCGGGCACAATGAAGCTTTCTTTTTTCCATCTCGATCCGGAGGCACGGAGGGCCTATTTCCGCCTGTTGGCTTATATCCGTCCGTACTGGAAGGCCTTTGCCGCCTCCGTCTTCGGGATGCTGCTTTATGCCTTGAGCCAGCCGGCCTTCACGGCGCTGATCCGGCCCCTCCTGAACGGCAGTTTCGCCCACGAGAAGGTCCCGTACCTGGACTGGATTCCGCTCGTCATCGTGGGTGTTTTCCTGATTCGCGGCATCGCGGGATTCGGGGCCACCTACGGCATGGCATGGGTGGGGCGACGGGTCATCGAGCGTCTGCGCAGCGAAATGTTCGCCCGGCTCGTCCATTGGCCGGCCGCCCAGTACGACCGCCTGCAAGGCGGTTTTCTGGTCTCAACCATGACCTACAACATCGAGCAGATCGCAGAGGGGATCACCTATGCGCTCACCATCCTCATCCGGGACAGTCTCACGGTTGCCGGACTCGTGGGCTGGATGATCTACCTCGCGCCCGGACTCTGTCTGTTTCTCTTGGTCGTGGCGCCCCTGGTCCTGGTTTTGGTGCGGGCGCTCAGCCGGCGTTTCCGGCGGGTCAATACCCATATCCAGCAGTCGATGAGCGAGGTCACGGGATTGTCCGAGGAGGCGGTCGCAGGCCAGGCCGTGATCAAGACCTACAACGGGGCCGACTGGATCCGCCGGCGATTCGAGGCGGCGAACCGGCGGAACCGGGACTGGAATCTCAAACTGGCCGCGAACCTCGCGGCATCCGGCCCGCTCATCCAGTTCGTGGCGGGGGTCGGGATCGCGCTCGTGGTCTATGCGGCGCTCCTGTCACCCTGGTTCCATGTCGCCTCGGTCGGCACCTTCATCTCTTTCTTGAGTGCCCTGCTCCTGCTGCTCGCTCCACTCAAACACCTGACCAACGTCAATGCGCCGATCCAGCGCGGGGTGGCGGCGGTGATTCCGGTCTTCGAGATCCTCGATTCGGCCCCGGAGTGCCTGGATCGGGGATTGCCGCTGTCCGGAAGCCGTGGCGATATCGAGTTCGACCGGGTCTCCTTCCGCTATGACGCGAACCTGCCCCCCGTCCTCGTGGACGTCACTTTCCGGATCCGTCCGGGTGAATCGGTGGCCCTGGTCGGCCGTTCGGGGAGCGGCAAGACCACGATCAGTGAACTTTTGGTCCGCCTCTACGATGCGAGTTCCGGAACGATCCGCCTGGATGGGCACGATCTCCGGGACTGGCGGCTTTCGGATCTCCGGCACCAGATGACGCTCGTGAGCCAGGATGGACTCCTCTTCAATGCCACGATTGCGGAAAACATCGCCTACGGGTCCGAAGGGCCGGTGGAGCGGGCGGCGCTCGAATTGGTGGCAACGGAGGCTTTCCTGATCGAGGAGATCCGGAAGATGCCTCTGGGTTTCGATACGCCGGTGGGTGAGCGTGGGATGCTTCTCTCCGGTGGTCAGCGCCAGCGCATCATGATTGCCCGGGCCCTGCTCCGGAAATCGCCGATCCTGATCCTCGACGAGGCCACCTCCGCCCTGGACACGGTGGCCGAGCGCCAGGTCCAGCAGGCCATTGCGCGGGCCATGAGCCGGAAGACCACCCTGATCATCGCCCACCGCCTGTCGACGGTGGAACGGGCAGACCGGATCCTGGTTCTCGAGAACGGGCGGATCGTCGAGGAGGGCACTCACGCGGAGCTGGTCTCGAAGTCGGGGGCCTATGCCCAGCTGCAGCGGAGCCTCATCGAACCCCCGGGAGGCGGGGGGGCATGAGACGGGGTCGGATGGAGCGCTTTCTCACCCGGCGCTGGTATGCACCCCGACTGAGCCCGGTCCTCTATCCCCTGGTTCCCCTGGCCGGCCTTTTCGGTGCGGCAAGCCTCCTCCGGCAGGGCCTGGCCGAGCTTCGACTGCCCAGGGCCTACCGGCCATCCGTGCCGGTTTTGATCGTGGGCAACCTCGTGGTCGGCGGAACCGGCAAGACACCGCTCGTGATCTGGCTCGTCGGGCAGTTCCGCGAACGGGGGATCCGGGTCGGCGTAGTCAGCCGCGGCTATGGCGGCACCCGGTCCGGTCCGGTCCGGGTGCCGCCCCAGGCTTCCGCGCGGGAGTTCGGGGATGAACCGGTCCTGATCGCCCGGCGCACCAGCTCGCCCGTGGTGATCGGGCATAACCGGGCCCGGGCCGCCCGCTGGCTTCTGGAACACGAAACCGTCGATCTCATTGTCTCCGACGACGGCCTGCAGCACTACCGGCTCGCCCGGGATGTCGAATGGATCACGGTCGATGGATCCCGGGGGTGGGGTAACCGGTGGCTCATGCCCGCAGGTCCCCTCCGCGAACGGCTGGGACGGGCCCGGCAGGTGGATGCCGTCTGGGTCAAGGCGCCGGTTCCCGGGAGCCCCCGAGGGCACCCCTTCCATCTGACCGCCGGCCGGGCGGTTCGTCTGTGTGACCAGGAGAGCCGGCCGCTTGCGCACTTTGCCGGACAGCGCGTACATGCCGTTTCCGGAATCGGGAACCCGGACTCATTTTTCGATCTTCTGGCCGCCCAGGGCCTGGCGGTCCTGCCCCATCCGCTTGCGGATCACGAGCATCTCCCCGCCCCGCGCCTTCTCGAATGGCGCCCCGAGGCACCGATTTTCCTCACCGAGAAGGACGCCGTAAAATATGTTCCGGAAGAATGTTCCGACCGCATGTGGTCGGTACCCGTCGAGGTCACCGTGGACGCACCCGCCTGTCTTCAGCTAATCGATGAACTGGCCGCACGAGTCCGGTCATGGAACCGTTGACGATGGATCCCCGCTGGCTCGAGTGGGTGGTCTGTCCGCGTTGCCGGGGCCGGCTGGATTTTCGGGAGGAGGTGAATGAACTCTGGTGTCCCGGAGACCACCTCCTCTTCCCGGTCCGTGAGGGGATCCCCGTCCTGCTCCTGGACGAGGCCCGGAGTCCGGACGAACCGGCCACAGCCACCCCCTCCGATCCGCGTCCATGACCGAATCCGACTACCGGGTGGTTATTCCGGCCCGGTGGGCCTCGACCCGTTTCCCCGGCAAGGTCCTCCATCCCCTCCGGGGTCGGCCCCTGCTGGCCCATGTCGTGGATCATGCCCGTGAAAGCGGGGCCTCCCGCATCATCGTGGCAAGCGAGTCCGACCGGGTTCTCGAGGTGGCCCGGTCGCTTGGGGTCGAGGGTTGTCTCACCTCGGAGGCCCATGCGAGCGGCACCGACCGGATCGGTGAGGTGGCCGACCGGCTCGGTTGGGACGATGAGACCCTGGTCGTCAACCTGCAGGGGGATGAACCCTTGATGCCCGGTTCGCTCGTCGAGCAGTGTGCCTTTCTTCTGGCCCGATCGTCGGATGCGTCCCTGGCGACCTTGGGCGTGGCCCTTCACGCACGGGAAGATTTTGCCAATCCCAATATCGTGAAGATCGTGACCGACATCCGGGGGCACGCCCTGTATTTCAGCCGGGCGCCCATCCCTTATCCCCGCGGTGATTCCGGTCAGACCGAGGTGCCGACGCGGGTGCGGGGGGCCTTGCGGCATATCGGCCTCTACGCCTACCGGGTGGGTGCCTTGAGACGCCTGGTCCGCGAGCCACCCTGCGAACTCGAGCAGATCGAACGACTGGAGCAGTTGCGGGCGCTTTGGGTCGGCTTCGAAATCGCCGTGGAAAGCGCGCGCGTGGTCCCGGGTCCCGCGGTCGATGAACCGGGCGACATTGCCCGGGCGGAAGCCTGGTCCGGAGCCGGGAGCCTGTCGCACGGAAGAGCCTGAAAGCCCGGGCTACCAGTCGATCTTCTGCCGGTCCTGCCAGAAAAAACCGCTCTCGCTGAAATTCGGGTCGGTGGCCATCCAGACCAGGGTGTCGATGCCTTCCTCGATCGAGCGTGGGGCCGAAGGGCCCCCCATGTTCGTCCGGACCCACCCGGGTGAGTCGCTGTTG
>JAKARN010000149.1 GCA_021828425.1 Pseudomonadota bacterium
TGTGCTACAACGCTCCAACCCCATCGTGCTCATCTTCGCCCCGATAGATTGTTTCTATAATTTTGGTTCAGAACAAACCGGGCACGCGTTTGGATGGTGGGGCAACCCAAACAGGGTACTGCAGTCCTTGCACAACGCAACTCGGCAAGGTACTGAATCTACTCGACCGTAACCGACTTGGCGAGGTTGCGTGGCTGATCGACATCATGTTTACGTAGAACAGCCACATGGTAAGCCAGCAACTGCAGAGGTAACGTATAGGCAATAGGAGATGAAAACTCGCCCGGAACCTCGGGAAGACGAAGTACGTGGACATTTTCCCCCACTGGAAGTTCCAGTCCGGGATCCACCAACAGGAACAGGTGACCATTGCGCGCGCGGATGACCTCGAGATTGGACCTGAGCTTATCCGTGAGAAAGTTGTCCGGCACAAGACCGATGACCGCCATCCTTGAATCGATCAAAGCCAGCGGGCCGTGCTTCAGTTCACCCGCAGGATAGCTCTCTGCCTGGATATAGGCGATTTCCTTGAGCTTGAGTGCCCCTTCCCGAGCAATTGGATCATGGACGCCACGGGCGACATATAAGGCATGATCGTATCTGGTCAGCAACCGAGCCCATTCATTTACTACGGGATCCAACTCAAGCAGCTTTTCCAGAAGGACGGGGAGATGCCTCAACTCCTTCACAGCCCGTCTTTCCATCTCCTCCTCTAAAAGACCCTTTGACTTGGCGAGCCCCAGACTCAGCCAAAAAAGCAATGTGAGCTGGGTCACAAACGCCTTGGTAGAGGCCACCCCGATTTCGGGGCCTGCCCGGGTCAAGAGACCGAGTTCGGCTTCACGCATCATGGCACTTTCAGCAACATTACAGAGTGCCAAGCGGCCGGCGTATGGGAGTGTCTTGGCCCGACGGAAAGCCGCTAGCGTATCTGCCGTCTCGCCAGATTGCGAAATCCCAACGAGTAGAGTGTGTTCCTGCAAACAGAGGGGGCGATACCGGTATTCGCTCGCAATCTCAACGGAAACCGGCACCTGAGCCAGTTTCTCGATCCAGTGACGGGCCACGAGCCCGGCATGATAACTGGAGCCGCACGCAACAATATGAACGGCCTTTACTTTCGGCAGAATTTCACGGGTCTGGTAGCCTAGGGCAGATTCCAGAACATGTTCGCCGGAGATCCTCTGTTCCAGAGTCTCCGTGACCGCACGTGGCTGCTCGTGAATTTCCTTCAACATGAAATGGCGAAAAGTTCCCCGTTCGGCAGCATCTGCCGATAATGAGACTCGCGTTGGATGGCGTTCGACTGGGATTCCAGCTCCAGACCAAATGCGACAAGGCGGCTGGCCACCCTTGGGGACACGCAACTCGGAGACCTCGTGGTCTTCGAGAAAAAGAAAATCCTGAGTCAGAGGCAAAAGGGCAGTCACGTCAGAAGCAACGAAGGTTGCCCCTTCCCCGAACCCAATGACCATGGGGCAACCCATCCGCAATGTGACCAGCACGTCAGGGGACTGTTCATCCAGAACTAAAAGTGCATACGCTCCCGTCAGGCGACGCTGGACTTCAATCATGGTGGACCGAAGATCCGGATGTTCCTGCCGGATGGCGTGGATGAGGTGGACCACCGTCTCGGTATCGGTATCTGATTCGAAGTGGTATCCTCGGGATTTGAGCTGGTGTTTCAGAGACTCGTGATTTTCGATAATGCCGTTATGGACGAGTGCGATTCCCTCTGAACGGTGAGGATGGGCATTGGCCTCCGAGGGTGCCCCATGAGTGGCCCAACGCGTATGGGCAATCCCAACAGAACCGGAGCAAGGATGCTGACTGATCTCATCTGCCAGAAGGGCGACCTTACCCTGTCGGCGACGCCGGGCAAGCTGGTGCTTCCCATCGAGCACAGCGAGACCGGCTGAGTCGTAGCCTCGGTATTCCAATCGTTTCAATCCCTCCAGAAGAACCGGAACGACATCATCCGTGGAAATAGCTCCGATAATCCCGCACATAACTAGGATTTCTTCCCCGGCCGTTTCCAGTGAGGAATACTCTTCTGATCGTTACGGGACAGTGTCAGCTGGTCAGGAGGCGTATCTCTGACGACGGTCGTCCCAGCAGCAATGAAGGAACGCTGCCTGAGCGTTACTGGTGCAATCAACTGGCTATCACAGCCGACGAAAACACCATCTTCAATGACCGTTGTGTGCTTTTCTGTTCCATCGTAGTTGACGGTGATAACTCCCGCCCCCAGATTGACATCATCCCCGATCTCGGCATCTCCGATGTAGGCTAAATGGTTTGCCTTGCTGTGATCACCGAGTCGGCTGTTTTTGACTTCGACGAAGTTACCGATCCGGGCATGATGGAGTAGGCGGGTTGACGGACGGATACGTGCAAATGGTCCGATACGGACATGGCTCCCGGTTTCAACTCCCTCAAGGACACAATGGGACAACACCTCTGTGCCCTCTCCCAGGCTCACATCACGCAGAATCGAATAGGGACCAATTCGCACTCCTTGACCCAGCTGGATCCGGCCTTCAAGGATCACACCGACATCGATCTCGACATCAGAGGCGGCCTCGACCGACCCACGCAGATCAAATCGTGCGGGATCCCGGATGCGCACGCCCTGACGCATCAGCACCCCAGCCAGCCGGGTCTGCAGAGTCCGTTCTGCTGTCGCGAGATCCGATGCTGAATTCACTCCCTGTGCCATCTCTGGACGGCCGAGCAGACGAGTATGAACCGGTATCCCGGCGAGGAGTGCTTCTTCAACCATATCCGTCAAATAAAACTCTCCCTGGGCATTTCGTCTCCCAATCCGCGGTAACAGCTGTGTCAAAAGCTGTCCCGAACACGCAAGTATCCCGGTGTTAACCTCACGGATTGCGCGCGTCGTATCATCGGAAAGATCAGCTTCTTCGACAACACAACGGATCCGACCCTGTGCATCGCGGACTATCCGTCCATACCCACCCGGATCTGCTCTTTCCGTTGTCAGGAGTGCCAAGGCGGGCTGTTCCACGGCTTCGAGCAGAAGCTTGAGATCACCCGCTTCGAGAAGAGGTACGTCTCCGTAGAGTACAAGCACGCTGGGGTCACCAGTCACGTCTGCTACGGCCAGTCCCAGTGCATGTGCAGTACCGAGCGGTTCCGGCTGGTCCACAAACCGGATTCCGCTTTCTCCGAAGCGAGAACGGATTGCTGCCCCCCCCACACCCGTCACAACCCGGATCTCATCCGGATTGAGTGACCGAGCGGTCTCGAGGACCCAATCCAAGAGCGGGCGTCCTGCCAGTTCATGAAGCACCTTAGGACGAGACGAGCGCATCCGCGTCCCAGCTCCCGCGGCCAAGACCACGACTAAAAGCCTATGTGATGTGGCCTTCACGGCCGTGGGCAGGCTTTCTTGGGAAACCCAGATCGCCCCAAATCTCCGTTCACCGCAGCTGTCCCCGCTTCCTCAGGCGATCAAGGACCCTCAGCCTTTCGGTCATTTCGGCCAGTTCGGCTTCAGCACGCGCCACATCGACAGACTCAGCACTTGAGGCGAGAAAGGTCTCAGCTGCCAGCTTAGCTTCGCGTGTCTTGGCTTCATCAATCTCGGATGTGCGTATGAAACTGTTCGCCAGAACCATAACCTGATGGGGCTGGACCTCGAGCAGACCGCCGGACACAAACAGTGAGAGAGTTTCCGTTGGAGTCTGGATCCGCAACTCGCCAGCCTTGAGGCGAGTCAATAGGGGCGCATGACGTGGAGCGATACCGACCTCGCCGAGCTCTGCCGGAGCAAAGACCATCTCGGCCTCCCCAGAGTAAATCGGGGATTCGAGGCTGACGACATCCACCTGCATCACCATACCCATACGAGTTTACACGGCTTTGGCTTTTTGCATGGCCTCATCAATCGTCCCCACCATGTAGAAAGCTTGTTCGGGTAGGGTATCGTACTCTCCATGCACAATACCGCGGAAGGCCCGGATGGTCTCCTTCAGTGGGACGTATTTCCCAGGGGACCCGGTAAAGACTTCCGCAACAAAGAAAGGTTGAGACAGAAAGCGTTGGATTTTTCGTGCACGGGAAACCGTCACTTTGTCTTCTTCTGAGAGTTCATCCATACCCAAAATGGCGATGATATCGCGGAGTTCCTTATAACGCTGCAGAATCGCCTGGACTGAGCGGGCGGTTTCATAGTGGTCAGTTCCTACGATTTGGGGATCCAGTTGCCGGCTTGTTGAATCTAGGGGGTCGACAGCCGGGTAAATGCCCAATTCAGCGATCTGCCGGGAGAGGACCACCGTGGCATCCAAGTGGGAAAAAGTTGTAGCCGGGGAAGGATCCGTGAGGTCGTCAGCCGGCACATAAACTGCTTGGATAGAGGTGATAGACCCTTTTCTCGTGGACGTGATCCGTTCCTGTAAACGCCCCATCTCTTCGGCCAGCGTCGGCTGGTAACCCACCGCTGAAGGCATGCGTCCAAGGAGGGCAGATACCTCGACACCCGCCAAGGTGAAGCGGTAGATATTATCGACAAAGAGCAACACGTCACGACCCTCGTCCCGGAAGTACTCCGCCAAGGTCAGGCCGGTCAGTGCCACGCGTAAACGGTTTCCAGGGGGTTCGTTCATCTGCCCATAGACGAGAGAAACCTTGTCCAGGACCTTGGATTCCTTCATCTCGTGGTAGAAGTCGTTTCCTTCCCGGGTCCAGATCGGAA
>JAKARN010000150.1 GCA_021828425.1 Pseudomonadota bacterium
TCCGATCTACCGGCACGATGCCGACCCGGTCGGGAACCCGGTGCGCCACCCCTGCGGCGGCTGCCAGAAGAACCATGGCAGCCGGAAGGAGAAACCTCCCGGATCGGCGGAAGGGCGGGACCCTTTGTGTCTCCATCATGGGGGACTCCTGCTCCATCTGCGTGCCCGGTACCGCGATCCCGTCCTGGCTACCGGAGTGTCCGGCAGAGGTAGGACTGGATGCGGATCCCCCTCGGACGGCTCCCCGGAACCACGTGAGCGGCATACCCCAGGTAGTACGGGCCCGGAAGTCCCGTCGGGTACACACCCGGATTCGAGGCTTGGGACTCGTATTGCTGCCACATCTCGGCTTGGAAGCCCTCGGGGCTTACCGGAATCCCTCCGACTTCTGAAACCCCGGGCCCATAGGGACCCGCCGGTGGTGGATCCTTCAGGAGAATGGCATTGGCTCCCATCCGGGCGGCCTGCTTTTTCAGGATCTGGAGGATCAGGCAGTCGGTACCCGGCGCGCTATAGCCACCCAGTCCCGATGTATCCAAGCGGGCCATGAGTTCATAATGCGTGGGCCAGCGGGGACTCATGAAAAAATGAACCGATGTGACGGGAATCGGGGGACGGGCCGGTTGCAACATGCGGGGCGCAGCCACGCAGCCCGCCAGTGCAACCAGGAAGACGACACCCCCGACCCGCCAGACCACGATCACTTTGCGCGAAGACACGGAACCGCCCATAAACCATCTCCCGGACCATCCCTCCCCACCGCGGTGTCCCCATTCTAGCCGGTTGGAGGAAAGACGGGGCGAATCGCCCCAGGCCCACCCACTCCCGGTAGAATCTTCGCCATGAGCGTGGCCCGCCATACCGTCTACAACCTGGCCGGGGCAATCGGATCGCTCCTGATCGTCCTGGTCACGGTTCCCCGCTACCTCGCCCGGATCGGGACGGAGCGCTACGGCGTTCTCGCCATCCTCTGGATGATCCTGGGTTATTTCGGCCTGTTCAATCTGGGACTCACCCGGACCACGACGAACCGGATCGCCCAGCTCACCGACGTTCGTGGACGGGAAGGAGTCTTCTGGACGGCTCTCGCCCTGAATACTGCCCTGGGTCTTCTCGGGGGACTCCTCTTATATATTGCCGGTCGCCTCCTGGTCGGCCCGGTCTTCACCCTGACCCCGGCTTTCGTCCACGAAATCCGGATCTCCCTGCCCTGGCCGTCCCCCTGAGCCTGACCACGAGCGTCCTCACCGGCGCGCTCGAGGCACGCGAGCGTTCCGGAACGGTGAACCTGCTCCAGCTGGGAGGAAGCCTGCTTTACTACGTGACCCCCCTCCTCGCCGCCTATTTCTGGAGCCCCTCCCTCGCCGTCCTGATCCCGGTCACCGTGCGGCGCGGGCGGCCTCGCACGCCCGCTCTTCCCCCGCCTGTCCCAGCCTGAACCGGAGACGGCCCAGGCCACCGCGCGCCCTGCCGTGCTGGCATTAAACAGCCTCACGACCCCACTCATCCTGGTCGGCATCTTCCTGATGCACCCGTTCCTCGCGCCCTGGATCAACCCGGCCTTCGCCAACCGCGCGGCCCCCGTGGGGGAAATCCTCTCCTGGGCATCTGGGCGAACGGGCTTGCCTTCATTCCCTATGGCCTCCTCCAGGCCCGAGAACGGCCCGACCTCACGGTCCGTTTCCACCTCCTGGAACTCGCCCCCTACCTGGCCCTGCTCTGGGTTGGCCTGGTCGAGTTCGGGCTGCCGGGAGCCGCCCTGGCCTGGGTGTTCCGGGTGGGCGCGGATGCGGCCCTGCTCTTCTCCTTTTCGGGTCTTGGGATCCGCCCGGTGATGACCCGCTTGGGACTCTCCTTCTTCCTCGTGGCCGGAGGTGGGCTCCTGCGTGTCCTTCTGCCTCCAGGTTCCCTCCTCGAGACCGCGGCCGAGGTGGCTTGGCTCCTGCTCGCCACCCTGTCCCTGTGCGCACTCCTGACGAGCGACTGGCTGCGCGCCACCCTCAAAGCCTTTCCGGGAACCCTGAGGAGCGCTTTCCGGAGCCTCCGGATCACCGGATAGTCCGTCTCCCCCGCGCGTAAAATGAGGGTACAGCAGGCATGCCAGGAGTGCGGGTCATGCCGAAGATCGGAGTCAAACGCGTCTACCTTGCGCCCGAGCCCGCGGACGGTTTCCGCGTGCTCGTCGACCGGCTCTGGCCGCGAGGTCTCGCAAAATCCAAGGCGGCCATCGATCTCTGGGCCCGCGATCTCGCTCCGAGCACGGAACTCCGGGGCTGGTTCGGACACGACCCCGATCGCTGGATGGAGTTCCAGAAGCGCTACCGGGATGAACTCAAAAACCGAACGGAAGCGCTCGCTGCCTTCCGCGAGACGGCGAGAGGCCAGGAGACGGTCACCCTGGTCTATGCCGCGCTCGATGAGCTGCACAACAACGCGGTGGTCCTGGCCCGGCTCTTGGCCGGGCGGGGATCATGACGGAGGCGGCCCCTCGCGGGAGGGAAACCCACGTCAGACGATCCGGACCGGATCATGGTCACGCCGGTGGTGACCCGGATGACCCCTCCCCGATCCCGGCCTGGCTGGCCAACAGCCGGTCAAGGGAAATGTGGCCCGCACTCCGGGCCGCATGACAAAACCTCGGGCACCACCGCGCTTCGACTGAATCCCCCCGCCGGTGCAGGTACCGTCACACCGGCGGGAAGAAAGGCGCACCCGCTTCTCGGGACATGCGCGCCAGCGCACATGACCCTCCGGTCAGGAGGCCGGCTTTAACTGACCCACTTTCACCATTTTTTTACGCAGCGCAGGAGGAACATCCCGGATCATCACCACACCCAGTGTTCCCTTTTTGTATTTAAATCTGGAGTTGCCCTGCGGTTGGAGCGTGTACATGGCACCATTCCACGGATCAACCACAAACCAGCCGAACGGCCCCCCGAAGAACATATTGCCCCACAAATACCACCCGTCCGGCCGTGCGACCAGCAGAATGGTCTGGTTCTTATAACCCGCGAGGGAAATTTTGACCTTGTAAGCTTCCCCACCCCAGTAGTGTCCCGTGCTTTTTTGCAAAACCACATGGGCCGGGGTTGTCCCCTTGTAGACCTGATGCCCGTTCAGGGTGGCGATCATCACATGAGCGCCCGGGGGCACGCTGCTGATCCCCATGTGGGTCATGTTATGGCCCATGATCGTTGCACAGCCCGTCAAGGCCAATATCATGAGGATGGCAGGCAGTGCCTTATGACATGAAGTGGCGGTGATTGAATTGGAAGTTTGCATGTTCCATATCTCCTAAAGCCGTTTTTGAATCACTTTCACAATCTACGTTCGGGCTACAACTGTTTGCGCTTGTTCTGCAACCCGGAACATACCGTGCAAAGGCTATCACGCCCCTTTTTCTGGCGCAAGGGACTGCATGCGTCCGCGTACGGAGGGATGACCAGGAGGCCATCTACACGGGTACGCCCCGGCCGGGACCACCGAGGCGTATCTGCGCACCCTCGGTGTCTCCCTGCACCAGTACGATCGTTCCGTGGCGCGCTACTCGGACAAGCACGGTATCTTCCGCGTGAACCATCCCAACCGGGAGGGCGAGCGCATCCAGTTTGCCGGTGCTCTCCGGATGCCCGACATCGAACCCATCCAGGTCCATACCCCGCAGGCGAAGGGTCGGGCGGAGCGGGCCGACCCGACACTCCAGGACTGTCTCATGGGAAACGCTCTGTCCACGACGAAAACCACTATGAGATACGCCCATTCATGAAGACCGGTGCCTGGCACACCCGGACACGGCCAAGAATGCCTGCTCGCTCCGGGAAGGGCAGAGGGAAATCACTCATGCTGAAAGCAGGATCCGGCAATTGCAGGCTGGTTGTCCGGTATCGGGCCAGTCTGCCCTTCAGGTGCTAGGATCCAGCTTCCGGACCAGCCGGTTGGAGGCAGTGAGTGCCGCTCCAACAACCTGGTCCATGTTGTAGTACCGGTACTGGGCGAGCCGTCCGACAAAAGTCAGATCCGGAAGGCGATCAGCCAGTTCCCGGTATTTCTGGTACAGGGCCTCGTTCTCGGGCCGCGGAATCGGATAGTATGGGTCGCCTGCGGCTCGCGGATATTCGCGGACGATCGAGGTTCCCGGGCAGTCCTGACCGGTCAGGTGCTTGAATTCGCTGATCCGGGTAAAGGCGTGATCGTTGGGGTAATTGACGGTCCCGGTCGGCTGGAACCACTTCCGGTTCCCGATGTGCTCATGCTCAAAATAGAGCGAACGGTAGGGCAACACGCCAAATCGGTGATCGAAGAAGGCATCGATGGGGCCAGTATAGACTGTGTGCAGGGGATCCAGGGTGCCTCGGATCTCCTGGTAGTCGGTTCCGGTTCTGACCTCGATTCCAGGATGGTTGAGCATGCACTCGAATAGCTGCGTATATCCGTGGAGAGGCATGGCCTGGAAGCTGTCCGTGAAGTAGCGATCGTCGTCATTGGTCCGAACCGGAATCCGGGCGGCCACCGAAGCACTGAGTTCGGAAAGATCCAGTCCCCACTGCTTGCGGGTGTAGCCACGGAAAAATTTTTCGCAGAGTTCATGACCTACGGTGGAGAGAACCAGATCCTCGCTGGTCCGGATGGGATCCCGACGTTCCCGGACTCGTTCGAGGAAGGATGCAGCTCCGGCCTCGTCGAGATCAAGACCGTAGAGACGGTTCAGGGTTGAGATC
>JAKARN010000151.1 GCA_021828425.1 Pseudomonadota bacterium
AAGAACGGTGTTCCTTATGGGCATTCTTGTCCACGATATGCGTCTGGACGATGAACACACTGCGACGGAGCGGGCCCACGCTATGGGTCCTCACGATATTCAGCTGTGGATCAGCCAGCCAAGGGGAAGCGGCGATACGGCGCATAAAGTTGGAAACCTTGGCCGGGGACTGGGCAATCCCACTGAGGACAATAGCGCCCTTGGGGTTTTCCGAGAGCTTGGTCAGATACACACCGGCGGGGATAGTCCGTGTCAGTTGGTCAAAGAGGTGAGCCGGGATCGAACGGCGAGCCTGTAGACGTTCGATGACCCGGATCCGGTCGAGCAGACGGGTGCGCATCGTACGGAGTTCGTTGACTTGGCCGATTTCCTCGGTCACCTTCTGGATTTCGGTCTCGAGGTAACGGTTCCTGGACCTTTGTTCACTCACTAGCTGATTAACCTGGATGTCGATGAGGGCGACCAGGAGAATTGATAACATGAAAATACCGGCCAAGATCCGGTTGAAACGCTCCTGGCGTGCCTGACGCTCCAGTTCGCGGTGCGGCAGTAGGTTGATGCGAGGCATGGTTAGCTGAAGCTCCTCATGGCGAGTCCCATGGCAATCATCAGGGTAGAGGCATCCTGCTCAATATGAGCGGCCTTGGGCTGGTTGGCCAAGGTCAGAGACAATAGGGGGTTTGCGGTGACGGTTGGAATACCGATCTGGCGTTCAATGTACTCTGCGACACCTGGAATCTGACCACAGCCGCCACAAACCTGGATTTGGTCCAGCTTCTGGTTGTTACTGTTTGTTTCCTGATACTGCCGATAGAAGTTTTTGATCTGTTTGACCATCTCATCCATGAACGGTTCGAGCACCTCCTTTTGGTATGAACTCGGCAGTCCCCCACGACGCTTGGACAATCCGGCTTCCTCGAAGCTGAGACCGTAGTAGCGCATGATTTCCTCGGTCAAGAGCTTGCCGCCGAATGCCTGGTCCCGGTAGTAGACCAGCTGATGGTCGTAACGAAGACAAAGGGTTGTGAGAGTTGCACCGAAATCAGCGATGGCCACAAGCTTTTGGGTCCCTTGGTTGGGCATCTGCCTCTCGAGCAGCCGTGAAGCCAGATCCAGTGCGTGAGCCTCGACGTCAACGATCGCTGCGGTGAGGCCAGCGATCTCAAGGGCCGCTTGCCGCTTTTCGACATACTCCCGGCGAGTGGTCACCAGAAGGACATCAACCTGCGTAGGGTCACTCTTGTTAGGGCCGCGTACCTCAAAGTCGTAACTGACCTCCTCCTGGGGGAGTGCAATGTGCTGATCAAGCTGGAGGGCGATCTGGTCGTTCATTTCATGCTCATCGAGCTCGCCCGGGAGTACAATGGTGGTCGTGATGATCTGGGCCCCACCAACGGCAACCGCTGCCTTTTTCAGTTTTGAGCCGCTTTTTTTGATGGCACGACGAATAGCCTCACCTGTGCTTTCAACATCCAGCATGAGTTTGTCGCCGATCGCATTGCTGGGCAACGGCTCGACGCCGTAGTGCTCAATCTTGTAACCCTGATTGGAAAGGGACATTTCCACGACTTTGATGGCCGAGGAACTCAGGTCGATGCCCAACAGGTGCGGCAGTTTGCGGGAGTTGAGGAACACGTTTTTCCCTTTAGTAATCCGGCTTTGTGAAGGTAATATACTCTTCAATCTGAAGTTTAAGTGCCACTATAGCGCATCCCATGACTCTGTCAACAGGTCAGTCCCGCCCTGCGGTCCGTAGAAGCCAGCCTCCTCAGGGGGGGGGAGGAGCCCCCAGCCACTGGAAGCACCTGCTCCATCTGGCCTTTTGGGGTTGGGTGGCCTTTGTTTTGGCAGCTACTCTCGGGATTCTCGTGGTCGGGGGGGTCTACCTCTATGTCGCCCCCAGTCTTCCATCGGTCCAGTTGCTGAGGACCATCCAGCTCCAAACCCCCCTCAAAATCTATACCCGGGATGGGGAGTTGATCGGGGAATACGGAGATGAGCGTAGGAAACCCCTAGCCTTCCGGGATACCCCACCGTTATTGATCGATGCGTTCTTGGCGGCAGAAGACGGGCACTACTTCTCGCATCCCGGAATCAGCATCAAGGGACTGGTTCGAGCCAGTATTCATCTCCTTCTGACCGGACGAAAGACCCAAGGGGGAGGGACCATCACGATGCAGGTTGCGCGTAATTTCTTCTTGGGCCACCAGAAGACCTATCTGCGCAAAATTCGTGAAGTTTTTCTGTCCTTGCGGATTGCACATGAACTTAGCAAGGAGCGGATTCTCTCGCTTTATCTCAACAAAATCTATTTTGGGAACCGTGCCTATGGTGTGGCCGCTGCGGCCCATGTGTATTTTGGGGTTCCGGTGCAGAAGTTGTCTCTCGCCGAGATGGCTCTGCTGGCCGGGTTGCCGGAGGCACCCTCAATTGACAATCCGATTGCCAGCGTGTCACGGGCGCGCGCCCGGCGTGCCTATGTGCTCAAACGAATGCTGACCCTGGGGTATATCAACCGGTTTCTTTATGGACAAGCGATGCAAGCCCCGGTCCGTACCCATCTCCACCGCCCTCCGGCATCGCTGTCCGCTGGATATGTGGCGGAACTAGTGCGACAGTATATGGTGGCCCATTTCGGCCGAGCTGCTTACACCGCTGGGTTTCGCGTGACGACGACGATCAGTGGTCGGTTACAGGTCTTGGCCGAGCGGGCTCTGCGCCGGGCCCTCGAGGCTTATTGCCGACGTTACGGGTATCGAGGTCCAGTAGGGCGAATCCGAGGTTTCTCAGGCTGGCGAGCGAAGGTACGGCGGACGCTTTCCACCGTGACCCAGGTTAATGGTCTGCATCGGGCGGTGGTGATCCGAGTGGAGAAACGGACCGCAGTCGTCCGGGGACTAGACGGCCAGACCATCCATTTAGCTTGGTCGGCGCTTTCTTGGGCACGGCCTTTTCACGGGGTTTCGCAGTTCGCTCCATTGCCGGGGAAAGCTTCGAATGTCCTCAGGGCCGGCGATGAGATTTATGTCATGCGTCGAGGTGATGGGCAGTGGGTGCTAGCCCAGTTGCCATGGGCCGAAGGGGCGATCGTGGTTTTGGATCCGCATACGGATGCCCTCCGTGCTTTGGTTGGGGGTTTTTCTTTCGCATTGTCAAATTTCGACCGGGTGACGGAGGCCCGCCGCCAGCCGGGATCGTCCTTCAAGCCGTTTCTTTACTCAGCGGCCTTGCACAAGGGAATGACGCCTGCCACGATCATCAATGATGCACCGATCGTGGTGGGGAACCCTGCCTTGGGCAATGTTTGGAGACCAGGAAACTATTCGGATCGCTTTTTCGGCCCGACCCGTTTGCGGGTCGCGCTGGCCCATTCCAGGAACCTCGTTTCAGTCCGGGTGCTTGCCGATATTGGGATTCCCTACGGCCTCCGCTACCTCAGACGTTTTGGTCTTCATCCTCGGCTTCTGCCCCATGACCTGACTCTGATTCTCGGCAGCGCAGATGTGACGCCACTCCAGATGGTCCGCGGCTATGCGGTATTCGCGAGCGGTGGCTACTATGCGAAACCGTATCTGATCCGGAGTGTCCGTGACAGCACGGGTCATGTGATTCTCAGGGCTGATCCATACCGGGCCTGTCAGCATTGCGGTGCACATCGGGAAGTTCCGGAAACGCTAGGGCCAGCTACCACTTTTCCGCTAGCGAGTCTCCGGTCGTCTGCGCCACAGAAAGTCCGGGATGGGATTACAACGGATCCTCCGGAGTTGGGTTCTGTGCTTTTGCCCCCTCACGATCAGCCCAATCGCCGGGCGATCAGAGTCATTACGGCACAAAATGCTTACCTCACGACCAGCCTCATGCAATCGGTGATTCAGTTCGGTACTGGTGTAGCTGCACAGGTCCTGCATCGGGTAGACCTGGCTGGAAAAACTGGCACGACCAACAACTATATCAATGCTTGGTTCGGTGGGTTCGACCCGCATCTTGTCGCGATGACCTATGTGGGGCGGGATGACAACAAAAGCCTGGGTTATGGAGAGGTCGGGGCGCGAGCCGCCCTCCCCATGTGGATCGATTTTATGGGTCCTGCACTCAGTCGTTATCCGGATCGGCCGTACGTACCTCCACCAGGTATTGTGACCGCGCGAATTGATGCACGGACAGGGTTGCTGTGCGGTCCTTCAGATTCGGACACCATGTTTGAGGTTTTTGAGGTGAACAAGTTGCCGGGGCACTGTGTTAACAGCCAGCGCGTCAAGCGCAAGCGGCACATCTTTTGAACGCGTGATGCCACGCAAGCTATCGTTCCGAGCTGCCACCGCCCGACGCGCCCGTATCGCAGAGGAAGCGGCACGCATTCTCATGGAGGAGGGCATCACGGATTATGGAAGTGCCAAGCGGAAAGCGGCACTCAGGCTGGGCGAAAAAGAGCATGGTCAGCACCTACCAAGCAACCAAGAGATTGAATCTGTGTTGTCTGTGCGCCAACGTCTGTATGCTCCCGGGGAACTGGAAGCTCGGGTACATAAGATGAGGGAAAATGCTTGGCGCTTTATGAGTCTGTTGCAGCCACTCGAGATTCGCCTCGCAGGTGGGGCACTGAGTTCGGTTGGTCCGAGTGCAATGGAGGTCGATCTCCATGTTTTCGCCGATTCGCCCGAAACCGTTTCATTCCGCCTGCTCGAAGCTGGAATTGATTACCGGCTGGGAGA
>JAKARN010000152.1 GCA_021828425.1 Pseudomonadota bacterium
CGGGGACTTCCCTGGCACCCGGATCGCGCATCGCTTGCGGGCCGCATCCAGTTTTCGGTCCGGGATGGCCGCGTCCTCGCAATCAAACCGGGGGGAGCGGGACGATTCATCGCACTCCTCAGCCTGAATGCGCTTCCGCGCCGGCTGGGCCTCGATTTCAGTGATGTCTTTTCCCGTGGGCTCAGTTACGATCGCCTGAAGGGAAGCTTCACCATCCGGCACGGGATGGCGGTGACCCGGGACGCCACGCTTTTCGGTTCCTCGATCGCCATCTGGCTGGCCGGCGAAACCAACCTTGTCAAACGGAGTTATGATCAGGTGGCCTTGGTCATCCCCCATGTGGGGTCCACGCTGCCGATTGCGGGAGCCATCTTCGGCGGCCCGATCGGAGGGGGGATTCTTCTTGCGCTGTCCCGGATCTTCCGGCGTGTGATCGAAAGCATGAGTGAAACCTACTATCACGTCACGGGACCTTGGCAAAACCCGCGCATCCACCGGATCAGTGCCACCCGGGCCCATGTGCTCGGTTTTGTGAAAAAACCCGGGTAAGAGGAATCATGGCCATCCGGAAGCGGTTCTGTTTCGCGCTGATCCTGATTTTTTTGGGGGGGGTGCCACCGGTTTCCGCCCATGTCCGGGAACGTTTCTCCTTTCCCCGTTCCGAGTGGGTCGGCGTGCGTCGTGCCCGGCGCGTGATCCTGTGGCCTGCGGTCAGAAAAGCCGTCGCCGCCTGGATCGAGGCGCCGGGTGACCATCTGGTGCTGGCCTATCCGGTCGGCCCGGGAGGGCGTCTCTGGGCAGCCCAGCTGGCCGACTGGCTTGTGGCCTTGGGCATCCCCCGGACCCATCTCGTTCTCCGTCCGCGAGCCACCTTCCATCGCAACCGGCTCTGGATCGAACTCGAAGCGCCGCCGTGAAGGTCCTCCTTGCCGCCATCCAGATGAGGAGCGGACGGGCGATCGCAGCCAATCTCGAACAGGCGGATCGCCTCCTTGCGGAAGCGCACAAACGGGGGGCCGCTCTCGCTCTCCTGCCCGAGAATTTCGCCCTCATGGCCACCGACACGGAACGGTGGGAGGCGGCAGAACTGGCCGGACGCGGGCCGGTCCAGGATTACCTCGCACGGACGGCCAGACGGCTCGGGCTTGCCTTGATTGCGGGCACGATCCCGATCCGGTCCGGAACCCGGGTCTATGCGGCCAGCCTGGCCTTCGACTCCAACGGACGTGTGGTCGGCCGGTATGACAAGATGCACCTCTTCGACATGGATCTGGGTCCCGGCGAACGGTATTGTGAATCCGCGGGAACCCGTCCCGGCAACAGTCCCCGGGTGGTCCCGCTCGCCGGGATCCCGGTGGGCCTTTCGGTTTGTTACGACGTTCGATTCCCCGAACTGTATCGTTGTCTCGTGACGGAGGGTGCCTGCCTGCTCACGGTTCCGGCGGCTTTTACCGTCCCCACGGGCCAGGCCCACTGGAAAACCCTGTTGCGTGCGCGGGCCATCGAGAACCAGTGCTACGTGCTCGCGGCTGCACAGGCCGGCCGTCACGAGGGAGGACGCAGGACCTACGGACACAGTTGCCTGATCGATCCTTGGGGTCGGGTCATGGCGGAACGCCGGACCCTGGAGCCGGGCGTGGTTGCCGGTCACTACGATTCGGAGTGCCTGAAGCAGATCCGTGAACGATTGCCGGCCTTGCAACACCGCCGCATCCCTCCCCCCAAACGGGTCGGGCACGGCACCGCCCGCGGCGGGATTGTCCCGGCCGGTGAGGAGACCCGCGGGCGGACCCGGTCAGGGCCCCGCGAGCTTGCGCAGGCTTTGGACCGCGATCGATAACATCGCGTAATCCTGGGTCGGATGGGTTCGCATGTCCTCTCCCAGTTTCCGGTAATGGCTGAGGTGGTCGGCGACCTTTTCAGACCAGTGCGAAAAGGCCGTCTCGAACGGCTGCCCGGATTCCGACTCCAGGATTTGCGCGGTGATGCGCTGCTGCTCACGGTTGAGGTCCTCGCGGAGGCTGATCCGCGCCTCCGCCTGCCAGGAGTCCTGGACCCCGAGCCTTTCGATGGCCTGGTCCAGCCACTCCAGGGACAAGGCCTCGCTCACCCGGAAATGGAAGGAAAGAATGCGGGAGAGGGGTTGATCGAGCTGGTGGGCCAGTTCGACGAGGTCAAAAACCGGGTACAGGTAAGGCCGGCGGGTCAGCTTTTGTGCGAGAGATTCCGGGAGTCCCATCCCGACGAACTCGTGAATCTGGTCATCATGGGATTTCCGGAGGAGTTCGGGCAGGCATCCCGGAAGGAGGGTCTCGAATGCTTCGACCCCCGGCGCAAAGGTGGAAATCAGGCTGCTCACATCCAATGGAGGCCGCCGGTTCAGCAAGAGCCATCGGGTGAGATGGCGCAACAGACGGATATTGGCCGTGAATGCCGCGAGACTCGTGACCGGCGGAACGGATGCCGGCAGGGCTTCGATCTCCCGGGAGAGCGTTTCCGTTCCCGTGACGGTCTGGCTCACGACGAATGCCCGTACGATCTCGGCCGAGGCCGAGCCGGTTTCTTCCTGGAGCCGGGTCGCAAAGGTGGGCCCCATGTGGTTGACGAGGTGGTTCGAGATCTCGGTGGTAATGATGTTCCGGGCCAGCGGGTGACGGCGCATGAAGGGGGTATAGCGCTTGCGGAGTGCCGGGGGAAAGTACCGTTCGATCTCGAGCGAGAGCGTGGGATCCTCATGGATATCGGAATCCTGGAGATCGTGGGCAAGGGCAATCTTGCCGTACGCCAGGAGGACCGCCAGCTCAGGACGGGTCAGGCCCCGCTGGAGGGTGCGACGCTGGGCCAGGGCCTCGCTCGGGGGGAGTCCCTCCAGGGCGGGGTTCAAAAGCTGTCGCTGTTCCAGCTTGCGGATGAGATAGCGGTGTTCATCGAGCCGTTGCGGGGCGGTGAACTCGAGGACCGAGAGGGCCTGAGCTTGTGCGTAGTTGTGGTACAGGACATGCGCGGCGATGTCATTTGTCATCTCGCGCAGCAACCGTTCACGATGGCGGACAATGGCCCGGCGTTCCTCCGCCGCCACGTTGAGCAGGATCTTGATATTGACCTCGTGATCCGAGGTGTCGACCCCGGCCGAGTTGTCGATGAAGTCCGTGTTGATCCGGCCGCCGTTCAGTGCGTACTCGACGCGGCCAAGCTGGGTGAAGCCCAGGTTGCCGCCTTCGGCCACGACGCGGGCCCGGATTTCACGACCATTGAGACGTACGGCGTCGTTGCTCCGATCGCCCACATCCGCCTGGGTTTCCGACTGGGCCTTGACATAAGTGCCGATGCCCCCGTTCCAGAGCAGATCCACGGGGGCGGCCAGTATGGCCCGGATCAGTTCGTTCGGCGTCAGGGAGGTCGCTTGCACTCCCAATGCGGCTCTCGTCTCGGGGCTCAAGCGGATGGATTTTGCGCTCCGGGGGTAGATCCCGCCACCGGGTGACAGGAGGTCGCTCCGGTAATCGGCCCAGCTCGAGCGGGGCATGTGAAACACGCGCTGGCGTTCCTCGAAACTGGTGGTCGGGTCGGGGTTCGGGTCGATAAAGATATGCTGGTGGTTGAAGGCCCCAATCAGTTTGAGGTGCCGGGACAGCAGCATGCCGTTTCCGAAGACATCCCCGGACAGGTCGCCGATACCGACGACGGTGACGGGGTCCCGGTCCGGGTCGACACCGAGCTCCCGGAAGTGGCGGCGGACCGATTCCCATACGCCGCGGGCAGTGATCCCCATCTTCTTGTGGTCGTAGCCGACCGATCCACCGGAGGCGAAAGCGTCACCCAGCCAGAAGTGGAAATCCTGGGCGATGGAGTTGGCCAGGTCGGAGAAGGTGGCAGTCCCCTTGTCGGCAGCCACGACCAGGTAGGGATCATCCTCGTCGTAGCGAACCACCCGTTTGGGCGGCACGATCTGCCCGGCGACGATGTTGTCGGTCAAGGTCAGGAGTCCCTGGATGAAGGTCCGGTAGCAGCGCTGGGCCTCCTCGAGGAGTCGATCGCGGTTGCCATCTTTGGGCGGTTGTTTGACATAAAACCCCCCCTTGGCCCCGACTGGGACGATGACCGTGTTTTTGACCATCTGGGCCTTCATCAGGCCCAGCACCTCGGTACGGAAATCCTCGCTCCGGTCCGACCAGCGGATGCCACCCCGCGCAATGCGGCCTCCCCGCAGGTGGATGCCTTCCACCTGTGGAGCGTAGACGAAAATCTCGTACAGCGGGCGCGGCAACGGCAGGTCCGGAACCCGGCTGGACTCGAGCTTGTAACTGAGGAAGCGGTACCCTGCCGAGTCCCTGAGTGGCCGCTGGAAGAAACTGGTCCGGACCATGGCTCCCAGTACGCCGAGATAGGCCCGCAAAATCCGGTCGTCATCGCTTGACTCCACGCTTTCGAGTTCCGCCTGGAGAGATTCGAGACAGGTGGCTGCTTCCGGCTCGCGGTTGGCCGGATCCTGGAAGGGATCGAAGCGGGCGTGAAACCAGCGGACGAGGAGCCGGGTGATGGCGGGATGGTGGGTGAGTGCCCGGGCCATGTTGGCGGGCGTGAAGGGGATGCCCGTCTGGATGAGATACTTCGAGATGCTCCGGAGAAGCATGATCTCGCGCCACGACAGTTCGGCGTCGATGGCCAGGCGGTTGAAACTGTCGTTCGCCGCAAGTCCGTTCCAGATGGC
>JAKARN010000153.1 GCA_021828425.1 Pseudomonadota bacterium
CTTATTTGAGACCAGGCCACGAGGGATGGAAGCAACCGTTTCGGTACCAGCCTCGGTCGGTGACAACCCAGTCAAGAGGAACGTCCCAGGGCGCTTCAGGAATCGAATCGACCCGTTGCCGGTCATGGGCCACACCAATACGGAGGGGTCTGATTGGTCCTTCCCGTTCCCCGGCCAGGGTCCGGTCGTAAAAGCCGCCGCCCGTACCCAGGCGTCGCCCCCACGAATCAAACGCCCGCAGGGGGAGCAGAATCGCGTCAAGCCGTTCGGGGGAAAGGGAGTGACCGGTCGTGGGTTCGGGAATTCCGAAGCGGTTGGGCCGGAGATCGGTCCCCGGTTCCCAAGAGACGAACTCGAGGCTTCCGCCCTGCAAACGTGGGAGATAAACATGGAGACCGAAAGGTGAACCCACGCTTCCCAGCCCGGTAAAGCCGTTGGGATCGATTTCACCCCGCACCGGGAAATAGCTCGCCAGATGACCCGGGGCCATATCGCGGAGGAAGGGTGCCAGTTGCGGGGCCAGTTGTCTTGCGGCCACTCCCTGAGTTTCGGCATCAAGATGCCGGATCAGGTCTTTCATGCGCGAACGAAGTACTTCCCGGCACGCTTGATCCGTCTCCGGAAGAGGGACATCTCCCGCTTGCGCCGTTACCGGCTTTTGCCCTTGAACCTGAGGTTCAGGTGGAGGCTTCGAGGTCATCTTCAGGCTCCCCGCTCAGGGACGGGTCTGCACAACAACGACCTGTCGGCTTCCGGGATGGATCATTAGGCTCGAAGAGAATCCCAGCCCGTATCGAGCGCAGCAGGAGACGTCGGTTCCATGATGAACCGGCTAGCTGGTATTTACAAGAGGGAGCGGGCTCGTCCAGATGGGCGTGACCCGACGGGGGTTTCCGGGCCATCCTTAGAGAGACGCGGCGAGCTCCAAATTCAGTCGATGGAGCTGTTCGAGCCAACGGCCGGATTCCGGCCCCCCCTCCCGCTTGGTCTCAAGTAGCTGGTGTGCGAGGTCCAAACCCACCATGATGGCGATCCGGTCGAGGCCTACGAGTTTCCCTTCGTTCCGGAGCTTTTGCATCTCATCGTTCAGGAAGGTTGCCGCCTCGAGCAGGGCCAGGCGTTCGTTCTCCGGACAGTTCACTTGGAACTCGCGGTCCAGGATGCGGATGCGGACAGGAGTGGCTGTCACCGTTCGTTTTCAAGTGATTTGAGACGATGGATCATGGATTCCACCCGGAAACGGACATCATCCCGGTTATGCAACAGCGTTGCCCGCTCTTGTGCCAGCTCTGCCAGTTTGGTTCGCAGGGAACGGTTTTCCTGCTGCAGTTGGCCCTTTTCGGCAAGCAGAAGATGGACGGACCGTTCTAGGTTTGCGAGTTCTTCTTGCCAGTTCATATTGCCTCCGGAAGGGATTCACTATACAACAAATCCGGACGGAGACGGGCGGGTTCAGTGCCCTCGCATGCTAGAATCGCACCATGCAGGTGTCCGACGCCCGGGGCAACGGGTCATGAGCAATAGCGACCGACCGAGGGAGTCCGGGCGGATTCCGGTGCACCAGTTGCAGGGAGAGGTGTGTGGGTTCCTCTGTGCGGGCTGGACCCCCGAGGAAAACGAACCACACGCGAGCCGGGGTTCCCGTTCTCCAACGCCTATGGAGTGGGGGGATTCCGAGTGGGATTTCTGGCGGGTCCAGGGTTCCCTGTGGGCCCAGCAACTGGCGCGTGGCCAGTTCGACTTTAATCTCGGCCTGCCGGACGATGAAGAAACATTGGAGACGCGAGTCAAAGCTTTGGCTTGCTGGCTGGGAGGCTTTCTCTCGACCTTGGGTGAGGTGGGATCCGGATTCCCAAAGACACGGGAGGGTCGTGAGGTGCTTCGGGACCTGGTCGAGATCAGCCGCGTGGACCCTCCCCCGGTCGCCACGGAGAACGATGAAAGGGACTTTTTGGAAGTCGCCGAGTACGTGCGCATGGCAGTCCAGTTTTTGTACGATGAGCGCCGGGGGGCGACCGCGCCCCCGGTCTCCGAGGAGTCCCCGCATGAACCACCGTGAAGAATGGTCGCGTCGCCGGCGTGCTCTGTTGCGCGAAATGGGCCGCAATGCGATTGCGATCCTGCCTGGTGCCAACGAAAAAATCCGTAACCGGGATGTAGCCTACCGCTTCCGCCAGGACAGTGATTTTCTCTACCTGACCGGTTTCGAGGAGCCGGGGGCCGTCGCGGTGTTTGTGCCCGGTCGTCCGGAGGGCGAGTATCTCCTGTTCTGCAATCCGCGGGATCGCGAGCGTGAGACGTGGACGGGCCGACGTGCCGGTCCGGAGGGAGCTGTGGACCAGTATGGGGTAGATCAGGGATTTGCGATCACCCACCTGGACGCCGAGATGCCACGACTGCTTGAGGGTGCAGAGCGGATCTTCTATACCATGGGTCAGAATGAGGCCTTCGACCACCGGGTGATCGATTGGGTCAACGGGTTGAGGGCTCGGGTTCGTTCAGGGGTGGCTTCCCCCGAAACTTTCATCTCCCTTGAACCCATCGTTCATGAGATGCGCCTGTTCAAGTCAAAAGCGGAAATTACCGAGATGCGCAAGGCGGCCCGGGTCAGTGTTGCCGCGCACCGGCGCGTGCTTCGGACACTCGCCCCCGGGCTCCATGAATATGACGTTGCGGCTGAGGTCCTGCACGAATTCATGCGATCCGGGTGCGAGGAAGCCTATGGCACAATCGCCGGGGGTGGGACCAATGCCTGTATCCTGCATTACACCCAGAATGCGGAATTGCTCAGGGACGGTGATCTCCTGCTCCTGGACGCCGGCTGTGAGTCCCGGGGTTATGCTGCGGACATCACCCGGACCTTCCCGGTGAACGGCCGATTCAGCCCGGAACAGCGTGCGGTCTATGACGTTGTGCTCGCCGCTCAACAGGAAGCGATCGCGACCTGTCGGCGGGGCCGCCACTGGAATGAACCCTATGAGGCCACGGTCCGGGTCATCACCCAGGGGCTCGTGCGCCTGGGACTGCTCCGGGGTCCAATCCGGGAACTGGTTCGTGACCGGGCCTATGAAGAGTTTTACATGCACCGGGCCGGCCATTGGCTCGGCCTTGATGTGCATGATGTGGGCAGTTACAAGATCGATGGTCACTGGCGAGAACTCGAACCGGGCATGGTTTTGACCGTGGAGCCGGGAATTTATCTCCGGCCCGGGAACCGGCGGATCCCCAAGCGCTTCCAGGGTATTGGCATCCGTATCGAAGATGACGTGCTCATTACCCGGAAGGATCCTGACGTATTGACCCGCCAGCTGGTCAAATCCGCAGATGACATCGAGCATGTGATGCATGTCGGACGGACCTGATCCTGCCGGATCGGCCGGACTCCTCATTTCAGGAGCCGGAAGCGTGGGGTCGGCGCTGGCCGTGGCGGCCGCCCGCGCGGGTGTGCCCGTCACCCTCGTCGAGCAACGGGGAGAGAAAGAGTTTCGAAAGGACCAGCGCCTGTTCGTGCTTTCGGAGCCGTCGTGGCGCTGGCTCGGTGAAATCGGGGTAATCGCCCATCTGGCGGCACCGGCCAGTCCCATTCGCGAGATTTATGTTGAAGAGCCGGGACAGCCACCGGTCCTGCTGGACGCGCTCGATGTGAACCTGCCGGTCCTCGGTTATACCGTCTGGTCTCACCAGCTGGAGGAGGCCTTCCACCGGGCCCTCGAGAGTGAGAGAGCGATTCGGCTGCTATATGGAAGCCGGATCAAGCGAACAGCCCCCGTGCGGGGGGAGGTACACTGCTGGCTCGATACCCCTCAGGGCCCCCTCCAACTGACCACTCCGCTTGCCGTCATCGCCGAAGGTCGGCCACCCGAGTGGGCCTTGGGATCCGGTATGCGATCCCGTGAGGAAGATACCGGACGGATGGCCATCGTGATCCCCCTGGTCAACCGGGTGCGACCGCAATCCGCCCAAGCGTACGAACAGCTTGAGGGGAAAAGCCTCTTGACGATTCTGCCTGCTGCAGCCGACCGGTCAGTCGTTATCTGGACCCGGCCGCGGGATGCGGCTCGTGACTTCATGGAGGGTCCACCGGAAAAACGCCGCTTGGAACTCTCGCGCCAGATCCGATGCCGGTCCGAGGATATGACGGAGGAGGCGAAACCCGCGGTTTTCGACCTCATCTCGCGTCGGGTGGATCCCCCCTGCGCGGAACGTATGCTCCTGATCGGCAATGCCGCCCATACGGTTGTTCCCTTTGCCGCTCAGGGGCTGAATCTTGCGCTCCGGGATGCGCGTCGTCTGGTCGAAGCGATCGGCGTCGCCCGAGCCCGGGGGGAGGATTGGGGAGGTGGGGCGTGGACCGCCCGCTTCTGGGCCACCCGTGTCCGCGATCATCAACACGTCGATCAGCTGACCTTGGGCCTGCCCCGCCTCTTTGAACGGAAGGATCCATTGCTCCGCTTGATCCGAAGTGGGGGCTGGAGGATGCTCGCCCGATCTCATACCCTCCAGCGGCGCATCCTGGTGCGGGGACTCGGGTGGAATCCCTGAAGGCCGACAAGATTCGGGAGACGGCGACAGGTCCGATCGCGATCGTGGGAGACGGGCCGGTGGGTCTCCTGACTGCCTGCCTCTTGGCGCGCCACCACCCCGTCTGCCGGATCGGGCAGAGCAAGGGGAGTGC
>JAKARN010000154.1 GCA_021828425.1 Pseudomonadota bacterium
CGATCTTGGTAGGTGGCCAGCTTGATGCAGGCACTCTGGGAAACACTCGCCATCTGGATCGCAAAATCCCCGCCAAAGTTCGACGAAAGGGCAGTTCCCGGTTCGAGTGTGACCGCTCCCTGCCAGGAATCCACCGGCGCCCCGGTTCCAACCATATCAGCCGGGAAAACGCCAGCATTGATGGCAACCTGATTCGTGAGCCCGTTATAGTTTCCCTGTCCTGCGTAGAGCTGTTTCACACCTCCTTCGATCGATGCGATGTCGGTCTCGGTGTTCGACAGGCGGTTGTTGCTCAACACCTGGCCAGCAACGATGAATGCACCCACCAAGATGATGATGCCGATCACCACAGCAATCAAAGTCTCGACCAGGGTCAGCCCACCTTGACCTCGGCATATCCAAGCCCCATTTGGTTCGTCTTTTCTCACCACACGCCTCCGCATATTGTCTGCAACCATCTGGCACGAACCTTCCCCCGCTGACGCGGTTACCCCATGTGTGCCATGGACATGAAGTAGTTCGGAATCTGGATCTGAAGGACAACCGTTCCTAACGTGAACCAGAGCACAATGAGTGCAAAAACGATGCGAGCCAATACCTCGATCCGGTTTGCCTGAACCACAACCTGTCGAAAACCGGAGTCCACCCACTCCGAAGCAATCTCACGCAAGATGTCTTCCACGTCGAGTCCTTGACTTTCAAACAGGGAAATGTCAGCCACGATTTCAGGATCCGGGAAACCGAAAGAAGACCGCTGCATGGCTTGTCCCATACCGAAACCCGCTACCATGCCCAGTCGAATAGCTCGCAGTCGTTCCCGCATCCAGGGCTTGGACAGTCGTTCGGTCTCGACAAGCGCGTCATACGCCTTGATCCGGCCACTGTCCGTCAGTGCGGGGATGCTCGCGAGCCAAGCACCCCCTTCCTGCAAACGGTAAAAGCTAAAGGGCGGGATACGATCCAGGGCACGCCGGACCGGACCCGTCCAATACGGAAATAAAAGGGGCAAAAGCAAAAAAGACAGAACTCCGAAACCCACGAAGATGGCAAACCAGACTGACCCGACGATCCGGCTTGCAACCAACAACGAACGGGGTACACCCGTCCAGTCGGAGGGTGGATACAACAGCGCAATTTTGGGGATGACATAATCGGAGAAAGTCATGAGGGTAACCAGGATCATCACAAAGTAGGTAACCAGGCGGACCCACGCGCCGAGCACAGCACCGCGCATCCGGCGTCTTGCCTCAAGGCGTCGACCGAGATAGCTGAAAACCCGCTGGATGCCGGTTCGTTGTCCGTCGGCTCCCACCGTTTTTTCCCCTCCACGGATCAGCATCCGTTCTACGGGATCCGTGATGTCAGCCATTGACTCCGCCACCGGGAGCCCTGATTGCATTCGCTTCTGGATTTCACGGAGAACACAGGCCTCGATGCCCCATCCGCCACGCCGGCTGGCTCTTCGAAACATTTCATCCACCACGGAAACGATATTGATGGATGAACGCCGAAGAATCCGATCGAGGTGACGGAAAAGCCGTTCTTTCCCACCCTGCTTCCAGACCCACAAGGCCAGGCAATAACTCCAATCCCGCCGGGGTCCCCCTTTTTCCAATTGGGTCGTCACGTGTCTCCTCCCACGCGCCCGAATGACCAATCGGTCTCCTCCTCAAGCACCAGGTCAAGCCCCCACCGGCTGGCATATTCAACTTCACCTTGCGCAAACCGCAGAAGCCAGTGTCGTGCCATCGTGAGCGAGTTCGGATGTCGCCGCCATGCCTCTTCTGCCTGTTCGACCCCCTCTGCGCGAGCGTGATGAAGTAGGTCACGCGTCGTGGTCACCACTTCGGCCACGACCGACCTGCCGGCAATGCCCGGCAGTGGACCCTCTCCGGCCTGGCACATCGGACACCCTGGACCCCGCCGTCGCGCCTGTGCCCATCGGTGCCCGAGCAGCGTTCGCAGGACCTCGACATCCTGTGCCGGGATGGATGGGTCATCAGGCTCTAGGGGTAAGGAACAGTGTGGGCAAAGCTTCTGGACGAGACGCTGGGCCACTAACCCGCGCAATACAGAAGGGTCATAAAGCAGGGTCTGATTCTCGGGTTTATCGCAGAGATCGTGCAGACGCGCTAGGATTTTCCAAGCACTGTTGGCATGCACGGTGGTAAGAACCAGGTGGCCGGTATTGGCCACCTGGAGTGTGCCGATGGCACCCTCCCGACTCCTGACTTCCCCCACCATCACGATATCCGGATCGAGCCGCATGACATCCTCGATATGACGTCCCCAATCATCGTGTTGCACGGGGATTTGCCGAACTCCCTCAATCTGGTACTCAGGAGGATCTTCAAGCGTGAGAAGATGCCGGGTGTGCTGCCGAGTCCGGAGCGATTTGAGCGCCGCTACCAGAGTCGTGGATTTCCCCGAGCCTGTCGGCCCTGAAATCACCGTGATCCCCGATGCATGATCCAGAAGCCGGCTCATCTGGATTCCCTGTTCCGGCGTGTAGCCCAGACCACAGAGGGCATCTGACAGAGTGTCTCCCTCCACGCCGATATCCCTCGGCAGGAGTCGGAGCACCATCATCGAGCCCCCGAGAATTGGAGCCGACTGGATCCGTACTCCGTGCAGACCTGGCGGCAGGTGCCCGCCTCGAGTTCCGATCCGGGCCTTTTGCGGCGCCGCCGGATTGTAATGACCTTCTCCCTCTTCGGCCATGACTCCATAGATCACGCCCGCCAGTTCCTCGGCCTCGTGCAGTTTCATCTGTCTTACTTCGCGCAGATCACCGTACAGGCGCATGAGCACCGTTCCCATTCGCCCAGCCCCATCCAGGACCAGGTGAATATCAGAAACCTCCTGTCGCGCGGCTTCAGCCAACATCTGGCGGGCTTGGTTCACCATCGCCCCCACATCCTCCGGTGGACAAGCCGGCCTAGTCTCGGAACCGAGGTCCCGAAGTACCTGATAGGGGACAGGGTGGGTACGCCGGTAGCCTTTCCAGCCGATCCGGATCAAGGCCAGGAGGTTCTGGACACGGACCTCGTCCTGATAGCCTTCACTAACGAGAACCACCCCGTTTGTGCACAAGGCAATCACATCACGCAGATCCTCACGGGTCACAAAGCGATTGGTCAGCGAACGGTCATATAACAAGGGCAGATCCCTCTCCCGGTCACACCCGGAATCGGGTGAGACTTCCATCATTTCTGCCTCCCTCCAGCTGCAGGAAGAGCGTCTGGTCCTGTCACGCCCGCAGGGATGTATGGCACCGCCGGACCAGAGGGCGTCGGAGAGCCATCCACCATAAATCCCAAGGCACGGATCTGGCCGGCCGGCATCCGTACCCAGACTTCCCGGCGCTCTACCCGGATCACTTGAGTCCCGTCCTCGAGAAGGGATCCCGACCGGACCGTCATGCGGGATCCGTCCGGGTACTGGACGATGGCACGGATATGTCCCCCCACTCCATCAACCGATCGGACTTCGGGTAACATGACCAACCCCAAGGGGTCAGGCGGAATCCTGCAGGACACACTTTCATGAGCGATGGCGGACTGCAGTTTTGCAATAGCGAGTTCCGCCCGGAGTAGGGTTTCGCGAGCACGCAGACGTCCGAGACGCGCCACCCGAAAATCGGGCCGGTGACGTGGCGGGGCCGGAACTGGCAACGCTCCTGGATGAACGGCCGCTTGGACAACCCCGATCCAGAGACCAAACATAGCAAGACCTCCCCAGTACTCACCACGGATCCGCATAGATCACCCCCGTTAGATGCCAGACCAACTGTCCGTTCAAGGAAAGCGTCGCTTCCATCCGATGAATCGAAAGGCCTCGGAGTGCGGAAAAATCCGGTGCCAACCGGAACGGGTCACCTCTTTCTAGCTCAATCGACCACTCGGCTTTGAGGCTGGGATGAACCGTCCCAGGAGGACTACTCTGCCAGTTCAATGATGCAGCCTGGATACCAGCGCTGCGGGCCCACTCATAGAAATCGTCTTCCACACGCGGCCGTGGAATCACCCCTTGCATGAGGTTCGTCTCCGGACCCGGCTGCAGTTCTAACGAAGACACCACCTGGTCCGGGCCTGAGGTCGATACCGATCGACCGGGCAGATGAGTGAATGAGGCGCCCGGGCGGTACCGCCAAACGACGACGGCCTGCTGACCCGTACAGACGAAACGCGCAAACATCCATCCCTCGTCCACCAGATCCAGTGATTGCCATTCCCGCCGGCATGCGGCCATTACCCGGAAAGGTGAAAAACCCAAGACTCGATCAACCGAAGCAGCCGCCACTGCCACTGGAGCCACAACTCGATCCTTCACTCCTGCTCCAGACGATCGGGTTTCCGCGAGACCCTTGTAGAGATCCCCGTTCCATATCACGAATCCAAAAGACAGCAGCACGGCCAAGCCTAAGACCAAAAGCCGCTTCCGTCTTCTATATAAAGGCCTCGTGCGGGGCAGGCTTGAGAGTGGGATCATCCCCAATGCGTCTTCCAGAAGGGCCCATCCGGCATCCCCGTGACGACCTTCGATCCGCTCGGACAGGCGCTCGCCATAATGGTCCAGCAAAAGAGCCAGACGTGCCCTCCCCTCTGCTTCGCTACCTGCAAAGTCCCCCTCACCCAGCACCCGCCCCTCCAGCGTAGCGATCACCAA
>JAKARN010000155.1 GCA_021828425.1 Pseudomonadota bacterium
CCCGAGCATCAGAAGTCCCAGGGGGGCCATTCCTCCCCCCTCTCCTGGATTTTGTAGCCGTGACCGAAATCCTGGCACTCGCCTGATCACGCCGACCATCCGGATCCACGGCCGTGACGGTGATGACCGTCGTCCCGGACCGGGCCTCTCCCGCGGGCAGCGTGACGGTGCAGGACAGCGTGACCGTGCCGCACCCTCTCGAGAGGCGGATCGCCGAATCCGGAAGGATCGCGGTATGGCCCGACCGGATGATCACTTCGATTGGCTGCGTCCCCGTGAGGTCCAGGTGGAAGCCCGTCGCTGTCACGTCGGAGAGGGTGACCTTGGGCGGGGAGGTGACCGGTCCGACCGGGATCTTTGGCCCGAAGCCGGGTGGCAGGTGCGGGGGGCGAGACGGAGGCGGTTCGGCAACGCCGTAGGTCGGGACCCGCACGCGTCCCACTTCCGGAAGAGCGGCGAGCGTACGGAGTTCCGTCACGGGGACCCAGGCCTGCACGAGATCCATGAGCCGGGAGACCCGGATCCGGACCGCGCCAAGTGTCGCGACCTCCCGGACATCCGGAAGCGGCCCTCCGGGCACGGCCGGGAGGACCCAGACCTTCACCCGCCCGAACCCATCGATCCGGGGGCAAAGGGATTGGAAGCCGCTTGACGCGAGCCGGCCGGAACCACGAGTGCCGTATTCCCCTTGGCCAGGGCTTCGAGACGGGAACCCAAGACCCCCGCCCAAGCCCCGGAAGGCAAGAGCACAGCGAAACCCAGGAGTAAAAGGGCAGAGACGGCCTTCATGCTTCCTCCTGATTCAGGGATGGCTCCCGATCCAGACTCGGTCCGGGACAGGAGAAAGGCCCGAGCATACCCGGTATCCGGATGCGCCCGGGCCTCCCCGATCCCTTTACCTCCCCTTGGCTCGCGCCAACCGACGACGGGAAACCAGGCTTATGGCCAGAAGCATCAATAGGGCCAGGGGATTCATCGCTCCTCCTCCTCCTCCACCGCCACCAGATGATGGGGGAGCGGTGACCGAGAGCTGGGCCTGGGCCTGCCCACTCTGGCCGTAGGGATCCGTCGCCGCGAACGTGATTTCCGTCGATCCGGACGTCGTCGTGTTCGCCGAATACGAGACGGTGCAGGAGAGCGTCGTGGTCCCGCACCCGCTCGAAATGCTGATCCCCGTATCCGGCAGGATCACAGGGTTGCTTGAGGCGACGGATACCTTGATCGGCTCCGTCCCCGTAAGCGTCACGTCGAATCCCGTCGTCTTCACGTTGGACAGCGTGACCGTGGGCGCGGGAAGGTTTTCCGCATTGACATCGATTGTCGCCGGTGACGGGTTCAGGATGCCTTGGCTGTCCGGGCAGTTCGCGGTGACCACGTACGATCCTGCAGCCTGGAAGGTATAGGCAGCCGTCGCACCGGTCTGGGGGCTGCCACTGATGCTCCCGGCCGCTTCGCCATTCCACTCGCACTTGCTCGTCGACGCCTGGTTGGTGCCGGGTGTCACGCTGGCCGCATAATCAATCGCCACATTGAGCGGAACGTTCTCCGTGACCGTATTCCCGCTCGAGACGGATACGTTCGGAGGAGCCGTGACGGAGGTCGTCGGGAACGTGAAGAACGATGCGAGAGCAGCATACCCTTGCGCGAGCCCCGCCCCGGCATCGTCTTCTGCCGTGGTATCCACATAGCCTTGCGTGTTGCCGACGATAGAACATTGATACCAGGATGGCGATGTCGACGACTCCGGGGTCGCCGTCGTTCCTATCAACGCCGTGCTCGCGGTCTTCTCGAGGGCATTTTCATAAAAGCTCGCATCCCGACCGGGATTGGCCGACATGAGCGAGGCCACGAGAGATCCCACATTGGGACCTGTTGCCGAAGTTCCACAGAAGGCTACGCCGCCGTTGGTTCGCAGGGTTCCCGAGGAAAAGCCTCCGGCGCCGCTCGTTTCCACGTCATCCACGCCGGTCAGGACCGGGTCAGGTTGTGTGCCAGTTCCTGTATACGAGCCATAAAGGAAAGGCCCTATTGCGCTATAGGACTCGAGGGTCGTCGTCAGCGGATTGAAGATGTCACCGTCAACTGCTGCGGCCGCAGTTGCAATGACTTCTGGAGCCACCGTCTGGCCAGCACCAACCGATCCAGCAGTGAAGGGCTGAAAGTCAACGGCACCATCACCGTTTCCCAGAAGTTTGATCGCGGTCGGATCTGGTTGTGCAGCGGCGGCAATTAAGATAAACCGTTTCTGCGCTACTGCCTGTGGTGTAGGAAAGGATTTCACCCGGCCGACCATCAACGGTCGTGGAAAATGTGCCCGTCACCAGGGTTGTCCCACTGTCATTCTCCAGATCCATCTGAAGCTGGTCAGGAAACGAGGACTCGCTCGTTGCCGATGGGTTTGGCGGATCATCCCACTCCAATATGGGAGTGAAGGTATAGTCGGGTGGCAGGGAAACAGCAACCCCTGTGCTCCCTGTGCTGAATTGTCCAATGGCTTTGCCGAAATCCATGCAGGACGCGTAGGTTGTTCCATTGACGGTGCAGGTGCTTGAGGTAGGCGTATAGGGAGCCTGATAGTAGTCTTGGGCATCGTTCCCGGCCGCACTCAGGAAGGCAACCATGGGATTCTTTTGAGTAATCGTGCTGATGGCGTTTGCGAAGCTACCGGAGGTGTTGATCCCGCGCGTGAACATATCGACAGGGGAGAAGCCTAAGTCATCGACGATCACATGGGCACCCCAGCTGGCGAGATCCTGGTAGCAGGTCAGAAAGTCCGCCTCAGTCTGCGGTCCACAAAACCCGAGCTGGGCCTGAGGCGCCATCGCATGCACCTCCTCGAGCATCGCCGTCCCCTCCGCGGGATCACCCGGAGTGGGCGTCGTTCCCGGATAGTTGGGGTCCTGGAAAATGCCGGACGGGAGATAACCCGCCGCCTGGGAGGCGGCATTGCCGGAGTCGTCATCCGAGATCACCCCAACCTTGATCCCTTGGCCATCGGCTCCGACCTGCTGGAGAAGACTGGCCTGCATCGCTTGGACTGCCGCCTGGTCGATCGGAAGACCTGTGGGAAGCGAAGAAGTGAACTCTGTCACCGGCCCGAAAACCGAGGATGAACGACGCGGACCCACCGGAGGCTCGACGACCGCATAGGTTGGCACCCGCACCCGTCCCACGCCCGGAAATGTGGCGAGTGTGTTGAGCTCTGTCACAGGCACCCACGCCTGCACGAGATCCATGAGCCGGGATACCTGGATCCGGACCGCCCCGAGGTCCGCGACCTCCTGGACATCCGGAAGCGGCCCTCCGGGCACTGCCGGGAGGACCCAGACCTGCACCCGCCCGAACCCATCGATCCGGGGGGCAAAGGGATTGGAGACCGCCCGCTGTGAGCCGACCGGAACCGCGAGTGCCGTATTCCCCTTGGCCAGGGTATCGAGACGGGGACCCAGAATCCCTGCCTGAACCCCGCTGAGAGGCAGGAGCACGGAAAGTCCCATGACCCAGGCAGATACAGTTTTCAGGTTCTTCGTTTTCATGTTCCTTACTCCCAAGTATTATGAAGTGTAACTTTGGCTGGAATATAGCAAATCGGATTTGCTCTCACAAACCGTTGCTTTCTTCAGGTCATTTTGAGCTCTCCAGCCGGTTGCGCAGAGATATTCAGGTCGATAGTCCCGAGGGAGATCCGCTGACGGAGTCCCCCTGGGTTTCCCACATGTAGCCTCCCGCAATCTGCCCGGTTTGTGTCCGGCTCGCTCCAGTACCAGCTCGTGCACTTTCTCCGTAAAGGGGCTTTCCGCAGCAGCTTACGCGGGACTAGCCACCAGTTTCGCAGTGCCCAGTCTGAGGTGGTCCCCCTTGTTTGGACAGCCTGAGGGGTTGGATAAGCTCTGGACGGGACACAGGACAGGTCAGACCACCCGCCGTTGAATACTTTCAGCAAAAACCCCATCCGGGGTCTAGTCACAATGGAATGACCGGCTCCCGATTTGCAGCATCGCGGATTACGCTGTGAGTCGGGCAAGACCGCGGCGCAGAGCCGCATACAAATGGGAGCCGGCCATGAAGAACGTACGATTGATTGGGTTGGATGTCCATGCGCAGACGATCTCGGTGGCGGTGGCGGAGCCGAGCGGCGGGAAGGTGCGCAGCCTGGGGATGATCGCCAATCGAATGGAGTCGGTGCGCAAGCTGATCAGGAAGCTTGGCAGTCCTGGGCAACTGCGTGCCTGCTATGAGGCTGGGCCGACTGGCTATGCGCTGTATGGGCAGTGGGTGCAGCGGGGAGTGAAGTGTGAGGGGATCGCCCCGACGCTGATGCCCATGAAGCCCGGTGACCGAGTCAAGACCGATCGGCGGGACGCGGAGCGCTTGGCCCGAAGCGATCGGGCCGGCGATCTGACGGCGGTATGGGTACCGGACCCGGCGCACGAAGCCCTGCGGGACTTGGTCCATGCCCGGGGAGCGAGCCCACCGCCGGGGTCGAGGTCGAGGGAGTCGAACCCGTCGCACTCGTGGCCGAGGCCTGCACCGCACGGGCACCCCCCATGTGGCCCCCTGCCAGTCCGCCGCCCACGACTGGACGATCCGCGCCGGTATCCCGTCCGGTCCCGTCGCCCCGTGTGAACGCAACAAGAGATCATCCTGCCCA
>JAKARN010000156.1 GCA_021828425.1 Pseudomonadota bacterium
TCGTCGCCCAAGGTCTTCATGAAACTCTCGCCCCCGCCCGACTGGAGAAATGCCTCGAGGGGTTCCTCGCGACCCGTTCGCTCTCCGACGCTCCCGGTTTGGCTTCCGAATCGCTCCTTGGGCTTGTGGGGGAATCGCGGGGCCTCTTCCTCGAGGCCAGCCTTCTCGGTGCAGGCCCGGACCTTCCCCAGATGACGTTTGCGACCCTGGCTCTGGCCGACTGGTTGGCGACCTGGAGTTTCCGCAAAGCGGGCCCGGAGGCAGGCGTGCTCCTCGACCGGGCCCGGCGCGCGCTCGCACACGGGAATGCCGATCTGGCTCCGTTCCGCAGAAGGCCTTCCATCTGGCCACTCCGCGTGACTCTCGCACTGACCCGCCTCCAACTGGACGTGGTGGAACGATCCCTCCGCGATCCGGCATCCCGCCGGCCAACAACACGTCCGGGGATTACCGCTACACTATGGGCTGCCTGGAAGGCTGCCCTGTGACCGAGACCCCAAACTTCCCAACCGTGCCCCTGGGCACGGTCTACACCCCGCCCCCTGGCGCGTTCCGCGACCGGCGGATCCTGGTCAGTGGTGCCGGCGGTGGGATTGGGGCTGCCGTCACCCGGGCCTTGGCCCGTGAAAAGGCCCACCTGGTGCTTCTCGGTCCCAACCCGGATGAACTATCGAAGCTCCACGACGAGATCGTCGCCGCAGGAGCGACCCCTCCCCTGCTCCAGGCCATCGATTTCCGGGGTGCCACGGTCGCGGATTTCGAGGATCTGGCAAACGCGCTCGAGACCCAGTGCGGACATCTGGACGGTCTGTTTCACAATGCCGGGATTTTGGGATACCACGGCCCCCTGCAAACCCATCCACCCGAAGCTTGGGTTGAAGTGATGCAGGTCAACCTGCAGGCGCCCTTTGCGTTGACCCGGGCCTGCCTGCCACTTTTGACCCGATCGGAAGACGCCTCCATCGTGTTCACGACCTCCGAATGGGGACGTCGACCACGGGCTTATGCCGCAGCGCACGGAATCATGGCTGCTGGAGTTGAAAACCTGATGCGCATCCTCGCCGACGAAATGGAGTTCCGTCCCCACCTGCGATTCAATGCCGTGGATCCCGGATGGATCGCGACTGAGTTTGTGGCCGCCCTCTTTCCCGGCCATCCTCCCTCCACCTGGTCACAGCCGGAAGAAGTGACGGGAGGCTACCTCTATCTTTTGGGTCCGGAGAGCCGGGGAATCACGGGTCGGCTTTTTGTGCTGGAACGGCCGTCGGGCCCACCTCCCCAGGTCCCGTAAAAAAGACGTAAAAATAACCGTGTAGTTGTAACCCAGCCTGTCCGTTTGGCTTTATAGTGAAAATCGACTGAGCTTCTCACATTCATCCGGCTGCCACCTTTACAGCGGAGTGGGGGAGTTCTTTTTGACCCGGGGGTTTGGCGATGAAGCTGAGACACGGGGCCGGATGGTCGCTTGCAATTTTCCCACTCCTGCTGGTGAGGGCTCCCCTCTGCGCCCCCATGACCGGGGGGCCGTATCTCGGCTCTGCCCTTCTGGCCCGGACCAATCCATGGCAAAAACTGCGGGATCCAACCCGCCAGGCGCATCTGTGGCTACCCCTGCCAAGGTCTTTCTCGGAACGCCCATCCGGTCTCGCAGGCTCGCTGTGGGCGGTCCACTCCTCCCGAATCCCCACCCCTCTCGGTTCATCCTCGAGAGCGTGGGCAGAACCGTCGGGCCGCCGGATCGATCCCTCCCGCAAACCTTCCTTCCTCTGGATCCATTCACGCAAGAGTGCCGCCCATCTCGTTGAATGGACGGTTGCACTGTCCCCGCTTTTTGCCTTGACGGCCAGTTCCTTCCTGGATCACCGTTATCCCCCCAACGATGCCCCCGGCATGTGGCAGCGCAGCTACCAGCTGGACCTCGAGCATGGCGTCATGGCGATCGAGGGAGCCGGTGCGCTCTGGTTGGGCGGGCGAAGCCGGTTGGGTCGAACTTTCTGGCAGGCCCTCGACTCATCCCTCTTCACGGCCATCACGACCACGGCCCTCAAGTATGCATTCAGCCGGGCCCGGCCCTTCCAGTCATCGAACCCTCACGACTTTTTCCAGGGTAACTGCTGTCAGAGTTTCCCGAGTGGCGAAGTGGCGTTCCAAGCCAGCTTTGTTACCCCCTTCATTGCCGAATATGCTCCCCAAAATCCCTGGGTCTGGGGTCTCGAAGTGCTACCCCTCTACGATGCCCTGGGCCGGATGCGGGCCCGCGGTCACTGGCAGACGGACGTGATCGCCGGTTGGGCCATTGGTACCGCCTGGGGCATCTACGCCCACGAGGAAAAGCAACCTTTCGTTCTCGGGTTATTGCCAGGCGGCTTTATGGTCGGCCTGCATGAGACTTTCTGAGGTAGGGCCATGAAGCGCAAAATCCGATTCCACCGCGCCCACGGGATCTGCCTGTTCCTCCTCCTTTTCTGTGCAAGCCTGACCCCGTCCCAGGCCACCCCCCCGGTCACGAACTTCAACCTGGACGAACCCGGCTGGTCATTGGGTCTGGGGTTTGTAAGCCTTGCGATGCCCTACCAAGGTGCGCCCCGGTGGAGCCGCTTCATTCCCCTCTTCAACGTCAGCACCCAAAACGGGTTCTACCTGCACGGCCTCACGATCGGGTGGCACCTCTGGCAGCCGACCAAGGACTGGACGATCGATCTCGTAGCTGAACCGGAACTGCTGCATTACGACGGGTACATGAGCCCGACATTCTACGGACTGTCCCCACGGCTGGCCTCGGCCATGGGGGGTGTGGACCTTGTCTACCGCCAACCGGGGTTCGGAGTCCGGACCACGGTACTCACCGATCTTCTGGGGCGCAACCACGGCCAGAAAATCCGCGCCACGCTGTTCACCCGTCTGGCGGGAGACTGGCCGATCTTCCCTGCCATCCGTTTCTTCGTGGTCCCCAAGGCAGGGATCGAATGGGAAAGCGGAAATCTCATCAACTACTACTTCGGCATTCCTGCAAGTGAGGCCAATGCCCGACATCCCTCCTATGCGCCCGGGTCAGCCCTGAATGAGCTGATCGGCGTCGATGGAGGCCTCGAACTCGGTTCCCACTTCACCTTGGTGGGAGCACTGGAGTACGAATGGTACGGCACGGCCATCCGCCAGAGCCCGCTCGTAGACCAGGCATCCGGCCTGAATGAGCTGATCGGCCTCTACTTCCGTTTCCGCTAGGGAACGCCCCCCGGAGCCACCGGAAGGTGGCTCCGGATCGCGAAGCCCCAGAATGCTCAGGAAGCCTTCTTGGCACCCATGGGTAAGCAGTTTTTCCCACAAAGCGCATGAAGGGCTGATCCCGCCGAAATGTAGATCGCAACCAGTGACCAGAGCAACTGGAGGTATCCCCCGACGGTGAGAAAACCCCGCGTGCCCGTGTACTCAAAAATGGCAATGGCGAAGGTGGACAACCAGGCCAAGAGGAGGAAAAACATGTGCATGAAGGGATGGCTCTTCAGTGAACCGAACCAGAGGAAAAACCAGAAAAAGGCCCAGAGCAGGTAAAACCAACCGACCAAGACTGGTGCATTCATCATGGAGCCGGTTTCGTGTGAATAGTTCGGAAGTGAAAAAATCAGGGCAATCAAGCTGAAGGCAAAAAACACGAGTCCGTCAAAGGCATGTTCTCCGCCTTGCACGCTCAAAATGGAGAGGATCAGAAGGACGATACCAACCGCCAGGATGAGCCCTCCGAAGACCATGTCAAAGTCGGTATTCGTAAAACCCACCGGTTTGAGTGCCGTGAGCCAGAGCGTGAGCCCGATCGTAAAAAAGCCAATCGACGAGAGGATGGAGTTTCTGCTGTTCATCAAATTTTCCTCCAGCAAGTTGATTTTAAGGAGTCCACCCGGAGGCCCAAAAAATCGGGCGCCCCGTGTCCCAAAATCTAGACTAGAAAAGGAGCAGACGCAATGGCCGTTATTTTTTTAATAAACTTATATATAACATATACTTATATAATATTCCTAATGTAGATAATTTAGTTTTCAAAAAAGAAAGTTTCAAGAATTTGCTATTGTTAATCAATAAAATATGCTTTTATTTAGAAGTTCTGTCTAATCTTTGTGCCCTGAATCCTCCTGAGTTCCTCGTACAGCTGCCGTTCCCGCTCCGAGTGGGGTTTCTCCGCCACAATCTTCACCCGCACCCAAAGGTCACCGGCCTCCCCGGATGGTTTCGTCATCCCTTTCTTTTCCAGCCGGAAACTTTGTCCCGAACTTGTCGCCGGCGGAATCCGGAGACGAACGCGTCCGGCAAAGGTTGGGGTCTCAACCTCTGTACCCAACACGGCTTCCGCCGGGGTGATCGGGACTTCCATCTCGAGGTGGTCATCGACCGGACGGAACAACGGATGGGGCAGGAGACGGATGGTGATCTGAAGATCCCCTCCTCCCGACATCCGGTTCCAGCCACGCCGGGAGCGGATGGGGACCCTCAGTTTCTGGCCATTGTGCGCACCCTTGGGAATCCGGATCCTGATTTTCCGCCCGTCGATCTCGAAAACCCGCTCGGTCCCCCTTGAGGCTTCCTCCAGGGTGATTTCCACCTCGGCCTGGAAGGCTGGCGGGGCTTTCATACGGGCCCCATCTT
>JAKARN010000157.1 GCA_021828425.1 Pseudomonadota bacterium
TGCGCCACAACAGCGGGAGCAGGACCCGGACGGTGGGACAACCGCATCCGGCTCGGGGACAGGAGCACAAGGCGCGATGACTGTGGGGCCTGCTGGCCAGGGAACATGCCCGATCGCCAGGTGTGATCTTGCGTTCTGACGAACGCGATCGCTTCCCTGAGCGGAATGGTCCGGATTTCGTGGGCGGGCGGGATCCGGAGGACGGCCCCAGCCCGCAGACGGTTGATGTTCCCGAAAAATGCATAAGGGTTCCGGCGGTAGATGGCCAGCATCAACTGGTCGATGCGCGCCGGGTTCGAGACCCGGCGGTTTGCAATCGCCCAGAGCGTCTGCCCCTCCCGGATCGGACCCAGCGTCCGGGTGGGCGGGCGAGACGGACGGTGGATGGTGGGTCTGGACGAAGGCTCCGTCAGTCGAACCCGGCTGGAACGGGGCTGGGTGAGGGGAGCCTCGCGGACATGCGGCGCGGGGCGGGTGGAAGCCAAAAGCGGGGGGTTCAGGAGAACCGTATATTCCCGCATCAGCCGTCCACTCGGCCAGCGGACATCCAGCAGAAAAACCAGGAAGGGCCGCTGGATCGGCTGGTCGCTCGTCACGACGATGTCGTGCTGCCCGTTCGCCATTCTCTCGAGATGGAAACGGAAACTCATGAGTACCGCAGGATAATCAAGGCCTCTCTTCTTGAACTGCTGGTACCCGGCCAGGCGGACCTTGAGTGAACGGAACGTGCTGGCGCTTCTGCTCTCGACCGGGATCGTGGCATAGAAATACTGGTTGATCGCGGTCTTGGAGTGAATGGGACCCAGTCCAAGCGCAAATCCTGCGGGACTCCAGCCGAGCATCAGCCCAGCAGCGAGCACCCAACGCCTGATCGATCGCGTGGTCATGAACCCCCTCCGCCCTGCCTGTTCAACTCACAGGCTCTCTCATGAATCCACTCTAACTATAGCTCAAACAAAGAAAATTACAATTCCCGGAAACCAGGAGGCATCTCCGGTCAGCCCCCCTGGCCGTCAGACCAACCAGCCAGAAGGTATTCCCCGATCTGGACGGCATTGAGCGCCGCGCCCTTGCGGACATTGTCAGATACCACCCAGAAGTTGATATCGTTCGGTCGCGAGAGGTCGGACCGAATTCGGCCGACGAAGACTTGGTCATGGCGTGCCGCATCGGTCTGCGGGGTAGGATAGCCACCCGCCTCCGGGCGATCGCGCACCTGAACCGCCGGGATTTCGGCCAGCGCATCCCTGAGTACCCCCGGGTCAAGGGGCTGCTGGAGCTCCGCATGGACGGCGGCCGCGTGGCCAAAAAAGACGGGTACCCGGACGGCGGTCGGATTGACCTCAAGATCCGGACGATCCAGGATCTTGCGGAGTTCATGGACAATCTTCATCTCTTCGCGGGTATACCCCGAGCTTTCAAAGTCATCAATCTGGGGGATCACGTTGAAGGCAATCGGTACCGTCGCGAAGAGGGGATCCGGAACGACTTCCTGGCCACTCAGCCGGTCCCGGCTTTCGCGTGCCAGAATCTCGATGCCCATCCGTCCTGCCCCGGAAACCGCCTGATAAGTCGAGAGATCGACGCGAACCACACCGACCAGATCATCGAGGCAGCGTAATACGATCGCCAGGGGAATGGTCGAACAGTTCGGATTGGCAATGAGCCGGGGTGCGGGCGTGACCCGGAGTGACGACGCATTAACCTCAGGGACGACGAGGGGGACCCCGGGATCCATCCGGTAGACCCGGCTATTGTCGATCACGCAACATCCGGCTTCCAGGGCACGCGGCACATGCTGCCCGCTGAGTTTGGTATCGAGCGCAAAGAAGGCGAGATCGACCCCACGGAAATCATAGTCGTCGAGAGCACGGACCTTGAGCATCCGCGTCCCGAATTCGATCGGGGTCCCCAAGGAATCCATACTGGCCACCGCGTCCAGGGCGGTCATCGGGAATTTTCGTCCATCCAAGATCTCGATGATCGTGCGGCCGACCAGTCCGGTGGCACCGACAACCGCCACCCGAGGCCGAGCCGGCAGCGCGGATCCGTGGCTCACGGGAAGGATCCGCCAGGGGGGTTTCCGGGGATCGGCGGCAAGGGAGCGGTCACGTCCGCATTCTGGGCACGATGACGCAGGGCATGGTCCATGAGCACGAGGGCAAGCATGGCCTCCGCCACGGGAACCCCCCGGATGCCGACGCAGGGATCGTGCCGTCCCTTGACCTCGAGACGCTGGGGTTTCCCGCTCTGGTCGATGGTGGGGATGGGCACCCGGATACTCGAGGTCGGCTTGAACGACACAAAGACCCGGATCGGCTGTCCGCTCGAGATCCCGGCCAGAATTCCACCGGCATGGTTGCTTTCAAAACCCTCCGGCGTCAGCGCATCGCGGCCATCCGAACCGCGCTGGAAAGCAACTGAACAGCCATCACCGATTTCGACCGCCTTGACCGCACCAATGCTCATCAACGCATGGGCAATCGAGGCGTCGAGCTTGTCGAAAACCGGGTCGCCCCATCCCACGGGCACGCCATATGCGGCGATGCCAACTCGGGCACCCATGGAATCTCCCTCGCGCCTCAGCGCCTCGATCCATCCGGCGATCGGTTCGATCCAGCCGGGATCCGGCGCAAAAAACTCGTTGTCGGGACGTTCCAGGGGATCTGGGCCGACGTGGTGCAACTCTCCGATACCGTCCAGCCAACCCACGATCCGGACGCCAAATCGTTCCCGGAGATACTTGCGTGCAATGGCCCCGGCGGCCACCCTCAAGGCCGTTTCCCGGGCCGAGGCGCGTCCGCCACCCCGGGGGTCGCGGTGGCCGTACTTCATGAGGTAGGTGTAGTCCCCATGACCGGGGCGGAACACATGGGCGAGTTCCCGGTAGTCGCCAGGTCGTGCATCGGCATTGGCGATGAGCAGACCAATGCTCGCACCGGTCGTCCGTCCCTCGTAGACACCCGACAGGATTTCGACCCGGTCGGCTTCCTGGCGTTGCGAGGTATGCCGACTCCGGCCCGGCCGCCGCCGATCCAGGTCTTCCTGAAGGTCAGCGGCGGCCAGCGGCAGTCCGGGCGGGCAGCCATCGACGATGGCACCGATGGCCGGACCGTGGCTTTCGCCGAAGGTCGTGACACTGAACATCTTGCCTATGCGGCTTCCGCTCATGGCGAACCCGGAAATCCCTTGAGATCATCCGCATGGGCCAAAAGGACATCCGGTCGCCCGGAAGTCAGTTCCGGCCAGATCCAGGAGGCACGGGGCCAGCGGTCCCGGACCGCGGCCGACGACGAACCCACTTCCAATACCAGAATCCCTTGCGGCGAGAGACAGTCTCCAGCCGCCGCGAGGATGGCGGCGATCACAGCCAGACCGTCTTTCCCTCCGCTCAGGGCCAAACGCGGCTCGACCGCATACTCGGTCGGCAGGTGGGCCATCGTCCAGTCATCGACATAGGGCGGATTCGAGACGATCAGATCATAACGTCCTTGGGCAGAGGCCTCCAGCCGGCAACTCTCGCGAAGATTCAGCCGGTGCGCCAGGCCGTAACGGTCGCGATTGACGGCGGCCACGGCCAAGGCCTCGGCCGAGCAGTCGACTGCATCGACCAGACTATCCGGAAAAGCCAGCGCACAGCCGATCGCGAGTGCACCCGAGCCGGTGCCGTAATCCAGAACCCGGCGCACCGCGGCACTCTCGATCCAGGGTTCAAAATGCCGGTCGAGCAACTCTCCAATCGGTGAGCGCGGAATCAGGACCCGTTCATCAACCTTGAGCCGCAAACCGAAGAAATAGGCTTCCCCGACGAGGTAGGCCAAGGGCCGTCGTTCCCGGATCCGCCGCTCGATCAGTTCGAGGATCAGGGCCTTCTCGCTGGGCAGCAGTCGGCCCGCGAGCGCTTCCGGCGGCCATTCAGGATCCCACGCGAGAGCGGCCATGACCAGCCATCGTGCCTCCTCGAGGGCATCCTCGGTCCCCTGGCCAAAGACCAAGCCGGACTGCGCGAAACGGGTTGCGGCATAACGGACCCAATCGATTCCGCTCTGGCAGTACTCAAGAGGCTCATCCCGACCGTTCATCGAAACCTCATCCCGTCCCACGCCGGGATTTTTCGGCAGCATCGTTTGGACATTCTGCTTATCCGTTGGACGCAGGCGGGCCGGAACGGGTCCGGTCTCTTTATACTACCAATTCTCTTTCAGTGAAGGAACCCCAACTGGTGCACCCACACGTCCGGGATCCCGGCACCCCCCCCATCCGCACCGGCAGACGCCGGGGGCGCTTTCCAACCGAACTCGGATCCCGCCTCGTGCAGGCGCTTGCGCGAAGCCACGTTCGTTGGTGGAAACGCCTGCTCATTGGCACCTTCATCCGCCACTTTTCCATCCGCCTTGACGAGGCGGTGGAACCGGATGCCGGGAGATACCCCAGCTTCAACGCTTTCTTCACGCGGGCGCTGCGGCCTGAAGCGCGCCCGCTGGCCGCGGCACCCGCCCTGCTCTGTCCCGTGGACGGACGGCTCGTGACCATGGGACAGGCGGGGTTCGAGGGGTTGGTGGCCGTGAAGGGCCAGCCCTTCACCTGGGCCGGCCTCCTGGGCCAGCCCCCAAACGGCATTCCTGCCGGCCTGTTCA
>JAKARN010000158.1 GCA_021828425.1 Pseudomonadota bacterium
TGTGAGTGCAACTTCGGGTCCGGAAGTCCAGCGGACCTTGTCTAGACGTTGCTGCACGGTGGCGTCAAAGATCGCGTGAAGGTCATCCACGAGCCGGAATAGAATAACTTGGGCTTCTGGATCTCCGAGACGACAGTTGAATTCCAGCAGGCGTGGATCTCCACTTTTGTCGACCATGATTCCTGCATAGAGGAACCCTTGGTAGGGATGTCCGGATTGTGCGAGTGCCTGAAGTGTCGGTTCGATGATCTCGTAGCAGATGCGCGTTTCCAACTCAGGTGTGACACGGTTGGCGGGTGAGAAAGCGCCCATTCCTCCGGTATTAGGGCCATGATTGCCGTCCTTAAGCCTTTTGTGGTCTTGGGTGGGGGGGCAGGACAGATAGCTTGTCTCTTGGGCCAGCACGATATAGCTCGTTTCCCAGCCCTCTAGACATTCTTCAACGAGCAGGCCTTCCTGTCCGCCGGGCAGCTGTGCGAGTTTTCGGACCGCAGTCTCCGCCTCAGCCCGCGAGGTTGCGATCACGACCCCTTTCCCCCCGCATAGTCCGGAGGCCTTAATCACAACCGGTAGGGGACAGGTCGCAACGTCTCGGAGGGCATCCTCTGGCTTTTCGTGGATACGGGCTGGCGCAGTCGGAATACCGTGCCGTTGGCAGAATCGTTTGCAGGCGATTTTGGATCCCTCCAGTCGGGCGGCATCCTGCCGTGGACCGATGACGGCTGTTCCCTGAACAGCCAAACGGTCAGCCAGTCCGAGCACAAGCGGGGCTTCTGGACCGACGACGACGAGATCAATGTTTTCCTGTCGGGCAAAAGTAGCCAAGGCATCAATCTCGTGAGATTCTATTGAAATATTTCGCGTTTTGGGTTCCTGGCCGGTTCCGGCATTACCGGGAGCTACCCACAAAGCCCGGGTTTCTGGCGACCGGGACAGCGCCCAGACAAGGGCATGTTCTCGTGCGCCCTGCCCGACGACGAGAATTCGTGCACCCTGTCCAACTCCTCGATGGTTCATGCTTCTCCAGCGACAGGGTCAGTGACGGAAATGTCGTAGGCCGGTGAGCAGCATGGCCATGTTCCGGGCGTCCGCTGCCGTAATCACGTCCTGATCCTTGAGGGAGCCTCCGGGCTGGATGACAGCGGAGATGCCGAGGGCACCGGCTGTTTCGACCACGTCTGGGAACGGTAGAAATCCATCCGAGGCCAGGACTGCGGATTCCAGGGTCAAACCCGCCCGGCTGGCTTTTTCCTTGGCGATCAGGAGACTGTCCGGTCGGTTCGGTTGACCGCCGCCGATCCCCACTGTCCGGCCTTGTCGGACGAGAACTATGGCGTTGGAAGGGACCGTCCGTGCGACGTGCCAGGCAAGTCGGAGGTCTGTCCATTCGTTTTCGTTAGGCTGGCGACGTGTGACGCATCGTAACCGGGTCTCATCGAGGAGAATTTGGTCAGCCTCCCCAATCACATAGCCTCCGGCGACGGACCGGAATGTCCCGGCAGGTGGGGAAGTTCCGTGGGATATCTCATGGAGCTGGACGGCACGAACCTTGGGCCGTTTGTGAAGCAACGCCAATCCTTCCGGCGTGAAACCGGGCGCCACTAGGATTTCAACAAACTGCCGTTGGAAAATGGCAGCCAACAAGTTGGCACCAACCTGTCGGTTAAAGGCGATGATCCCACCAAACGCGGAGACGGGATCAGCCTCATGGGCTTTTTGATAGGCTGCAAGTGGGTCTGGGGCAAAAGCCATCGCGCAAGGGCTCGCATGCTTGACGATGGCACAAGCGGTCTCGGGTACGTGATGAATACAGGATACGGCAGCTTCAATATCCAGAAGGTTGTTGTAGGAAAGTGGCTTGGCGTCGCCGGAAACCAGAGCCCAAGGAAGGCTCTGCATAGGGTCGCGATAAAAAGCAGCGCGTTGGTGTGGGTTATCTCCATACCGGAGGTCAAAGGCATGTTCGAGCGAAATCGGAAAATGTTCAGGCCAGCGTGTCCTTGGTTCGGGGAGGGGAGGGGTAAGCCAGCGAGCAATCAGTCCATCGTAGCTTGCAGTGAGACGGAATGCCTTGGCCGCGAGCTCACGCCGTTCTGCCTGGCTCAAGGTGCCAGCATTCCGGATGCGTTGGCTGATCCAGCCATAATCCGCGGGGTCGACGATGACGGTGACTCGTTCATGATTCTTGGCGGCAGCCCGGACCAACGCGACTCCTCCGATGTCGATCTGCTCGATCAGGTCCTCATCGGTCCGATGATGTGCCCAAGTTTCCATGAAGGGATACAGGCTCACAATCACGTAATCGATTACCTCGGCACCCTGTTCGCGGAGTTCCGCAAGATCCACGGGACGGGCCAGAATGCCAGCATGGAGCCCGGGGTGAAGGGTTTTTACCCGTCCGCCCAACAGTTCGGGGGATCCATACTGTTCAGCAACTGTCTTGACCGAAAGTCCCCGGCTTTTCAGATATTCAGCCGTTCCGCTGGTTGCCAGCAATGAAATGCCAGCCTGGACCAGTTGTTCTGCAAAATCTGATGCCCCAGACCGGTCGGAGAGACTGAAAAGCGCCCACGCACTCATAAGCCTCCGTCCCACGCCATCATTGGGTTGCCACTTTACTCTGGGTGAGGCTCATGCAGGTCTGGAGGTCTCGGGTAGGCCGTGTGCCCGTAATTTTTTGCGGAGTGTCACCCGACTGACTCCAAGCAGTCTTGCAGCTTCCGTCTGATTACCCTGAGTATGTTCGAGAGCGACCTGAATCAGGGGTTGCTCGATCTCCCTCAGGACGAAATTGTAGAGGTTGCGGGGCTTGTTTCCGTTCAACTCTTTGAGATATCGTCGAAAAGCCTGTGCGGCGAAGTGTCTCAAGGACTGGCTGGATGGTATCTCCTCGCTATTATGAAACGGTCCAGCTAATGAGGATGTTGTTCGTTTTTTGTCATTCGGGTTCATGGCGCTGCTAGGGACGGTACTGCGGGAGGTCATATTACCCCTGTATCTGCATCTTGGGCCACTTGACAAAAACGAAAATGGGTGGAAACCCGGTCTCAGAAGCGGACCATATGATGTTATTTTTTATTTCTAGAACTTCATATCAAGTCGCACAGGCCGTCGTAATTTATTGACTCCAGTCGCAAAGCTGGGGCAGGTGTGATGTTTCCCTATGGACTCCCACAAAAAGTGGTCTCTCCACGGGGGGGTAGGCAGGATCTCAGACTGAATCCAACAGCTTGCGATCCGGGATCAACTACGCGGAGTCTGAAAGCCACCGCGGCATGAGCAGGGATCACCGGATCGTGAGTCGGGGTCGGAAGGTAGTCAGCGGGAGGGAAAAGGCCTTCAACCACGATTTGACCCTCAAGATCGGTGAAGCGGACCAGCAGTTCCGGGAAAGCCAGCTCTTGGGTCGATGCATTGAACAGGGTTCCTTCGATCGCCAGGCCACCAGGCGCTTGTCGTGTCTGCCTGACCTCGGCCGACAGGATATGGACCTGTGCTGGCGAGAGTGGGGCCTTTCCCGTGGAGGGCGATTCGAGGGTGGGGCTCAGCGAAGCGATATTGGGCGTCTGCCCATGATAGCTGATGCCCACAGCTTCAAAGACGATCAATCCAGCAGCCAAGACAGAGCCGATCGCCCAGAAAACAGAACTTCTTCGCTCAAAAGGGGTATTGGTCGGTGGCCTGGACGGTGAGATGATGGGCTCGGTCTCAGTCCCCAATCTCGTTGCACCGAACCCGGATTCGGGGGGGCTCGACGGGATTGGTGAGTCCGGATCTCCGATTTCTGTGTGAAGTGAGTGATTGTCACCATCGGGTGAAGCTGCAGTTGGTTCATCGTTCAGTGATTCGAGTGGCGATGCCGAGGCATCAGGTTCGAATTCGGGAGCCCGTGCTTGGAGTTGGGGGTCTCCTTCCGAGGCTTCGGGGTGTAGGTCGAGGGCTGGTTCCGGTTCCTGATGGTGTTCGACCTGGAGCGGATGACTGGCTTGGCTTGGGTTCGGGTGCGCGGATCCTGACGGTGCCGGGGATTGGATGTCCTCTCTTAGTGCAGGTTCATCCAAGAGGGAGGATTCGGCCAAAAAAGTCTGGCCACAGTGCCCACAACGAACCCAACCATCCGCGACCGCCAGCTGTTCCTTGCGTACGCGGAACCAAGTCCCGCATCGGTCACAGCGGGTCAGCATTTCAGAGACCGGTGAGCCTGCATGGAACGTGACCTTTAGAACATCGCCCTGCTTGACAGGGGCGGGCGGGTCACAGGCGGGTGATAGGAGAAAACCGCGGATCTCATTTTGTAGACATGCGGTTTTCCAGTTTCTTGGTCAGAAAATGGATGTCGAGTCCTCCTTGTTTCACTCCCTCATCGTGCAGCAGTTCGAGATGGAGGGGAATATTGGTAGCGATGCCCTCCACGACGGTCTCCTGGAGCGCAGCCTGGATACGTGAGATGGCTTCATCACGTGTCTCCCCAAAGGCAATAATCTTGGCGATCAGGGAATCGTAATAGGGCGGAACCCGGTATCCGGAGTACAGGTGAGAGTCCACTCGGATGCCAGGTCCTCCGGGGGGGACCCACTGAGTGACCAAGCCTGGGGAGGGCATG
>JAKARN010000159.1 GCA_021828425.1 Pseudomonadota bacterium
ATCAATCATGATCCAAGCGTCGGACTCGTTCATCCAGGGGGGGGATGCCAACCAATTCGGCTCGGGCGGGACCACGGGTCAGGGGTCTGTCGAATTTCCAGAGCAGGTGAGCCTCTTCTATGCCGGGCGGATCGCGAGCCACATCGGCGCATTCTTCCACCTCACGTACACGCATAGCGGCGCTTTCGGGCAGGATGATTCCGACATCCGTTGGGCGGAACACGAGAACGAGCCGGATGGCAGCACTCTCATCTACGGCATCGACATCAACAACACACCGACCGAACCGGATCCCTGGAATTCGGTGCCCGACTGGAACTGGCCGTTTTACACCTCCAACTACTCACCGCTTCGGGATATCCCGGCACCGTACGTCGTCCAAGCCAGTGGTGCCAGCGAACCGGTCGCCGGACTCGGCGGATATCTAGCCTATCTTTTCGGCCGGGGACAGGATCACTGGCTTTACCTTGAAGCGGATCTCTACCGGTCCGGCGTCGGGATCGGCGCTGGCACAAACCAAGTCTACGGCCCCTATACTTTCGGCCCGATCCGGAACATTGCCCCCTATCTCCGGATTGCCTTCGAACAGAACTATGCAGCCTGGAACTGGGAGGTGGGCGCACTCGGCATGGATACCAACGTGTACCCGACGACCGTCGCCTCCGGTGCGAGCGACCGTCTTCTCGACTACGGACTCGATAGCCAGGTCCAGTACCTGGGGCTGAGCGGCGACCAGATCTGGACGGCGCATGTGAGCTGGATCGGGGAAAACCAGTACTGGGAACCGGTTCCGTCGATCGGTTTCAAGCCACATGCGGAAGACACACTCGATACGGTCAATGTCAACGGCCAGTACCTGCTCAAGCACCGCTATGGTGCCGGCTTGGGTTACTTCTGGGTCTGGGGCAACCCGGATCTCGCGCTTTACGGACCCGTGACCGGCAATCCCGCAGGACTCGTGAGTGCCAATGGAAGTCCCGACACAAACGGGTTCATCCTCGAACTGGACTACCTCGAGGCCCAGAACGTGGAGCTTTCGCTACAATACACCGGCTTCAATCAATATCTGGGGGCCAGCTCGGACTACAACGGCCAAGGCCGGAATGCGTCCAGCAACAACTTCCTCTCCCTCCTCATGTGGCTGGCGTTCTAGGAGGCACGGAGACATGACGATCTCACCCCACCCGAGGACCATTTACCCATCCAAGTAGACTGACGGAACCCTACGTCCGTACCGAGCCCCGGGACCGGGGTACTTCTCACTTCTTCGTGCGGTTGGACATGTCGGAGTGGCGGGTGCAGCACATCTGTCTCCTCCGGAGATCACCCACCGAGGTGAACAAGATGCAGGCATCAAGGGCCGCCCTCGGTGACAACCGCGTCGCATCCAGACCGGACCAGACCTTCCAGACGTAATTCTTCTGCTCCGTGGCGAGGCACAGCCTTCCGTGAGCGCATCCCCCTCTTGTAAGTCCATGCCTTCATCGTCGACCACGCACACATTCGCCCAAGACCGATGCTGCCCACGGGCACGACGACCCTCCCAGGCGGCAAACACATGCTCGACCTGCACACGCACTCGGGACCTCGTGCGATTCCTGCGCCTCCGCGGCACTTTGACAAAACTCGTAACCACGATCCGACCGCTGTTGGGCCTCATCCCCTGTGCAGCCAAATTGTCTCTGTTGAATTCCGAGTGGATACGCATCATGGATGGAATACCACCAGAGAACCCGATGAGGAGTGGCGGTGATGGCGGAAGTGAAGCTCTTTGAGTCCTTGGGGATGGAGACGCCCTGGTTTGTGCGGGAGTGGCCTTTAATGCCACGGACCGGACGTTGGCATTGCCGTGGGCTTCAGGGCCGGCACACGGTTTTGGGTCACGGGTGAAGTCTCCCGATGGGGCCGTGCGCCAGATTGAACCCGCCTTTGGTGGCCCGCTTCGTACGCTCTCACCCCGAGGCATCATCGCCTGGATCCAGATGCGTGTCACCAACGGGTCCCCCTGAACGTTCTGAACGGGCTATTCCGGGCCGCCCAGCGCAAAGCCCGCGGTCACGATCTTCTCCACCATCCGCACCGGATCTTCCTCAAATTCATCGGCACCGAAACCAGGGGGATCCCGTTGGAACTGGCCAAGCACCATCTCACCAACCTGCTACCATTCCCAAACAGCCCCTTGATGGTCCCACAATTTGTACACAGGCGTGACTGCAGGTCCGGAACCTCCGTCTGGCACTATTCCCTTCGAGGCCCGGGCCGACGGTGGCTTCTGCCGCTGGCTCCTCCAGTCCCGGAGCACGGTCGCGGTCAGCACCTATCAGGCCGGGGTCCTGGCCTTTTTCTCGTGGAACGGAATGCAAATCTCGGTCTTCCTGCGTCGCTTCGAGAAGGTGATGGGATTGGACTGGGATGGGAATCGACTCGTGGTGGCGACCCGCCATGCACTCGTGATCCATGCCAACTCCCCGGTCTTGGCCCGCCGGTTCCGCGATAACAACCCATATAATGCCCTTTACCTTCCCAGGGCGAGCTACCACTACCCGGACCTCCACGTGCATGACGTGGGCCTCGTCCCGGATTCGGTCTGGATGGTCAACACCCGTTTTAACTGCCTTTCCCATCCGAGCGACCGGATGACCTTCGAACCCATCTGGTTCCCTCCTTTCATCACGGATCTCGTCCCGGAGGACCGCTGCCACCTGAACGGGTTGGCCATGCGGGATGGCAAGCCGGCATTCGTCACTGCGATCGCCGAAACGAACACCGCCGGAGAGTGGCGTGACCACAAGGCAAAAGGAGGGATCGTCATCGAGGTCGAGTCACGCGAAATCGTGGCCCGTGATTTGTCCATGCCGCACTCACCGCGCTGGCATGAGGGTGCGCTCTATGTGCTGAACTCCGGCTCAGGCGAACTCCTCCGGATCAATCCACAGGATGGATCCAGGGAGGTCATCTGCCGCCTGACGGGGTACCTCCGTGGGCTCACCTTCCATGGGCCCCATGCGCTGGTCGGCCTGTGCCAGGCACGGGAGACCGCCCTTTTCGGTGGTGTGCCGGTTGCCGAGACTGGCAAGCGCCTGCTGTGCGGGGTTGCGCTGGTGGATCTCCGTACCGGCCATACCGCAGGTTTCCTGGAGATCACCTCGGGCTGCACCGAACTGTTCGACCTCCGGGTGCTCCGGGGAGAGGTTCGACCTGCCATCGTCCACATCGACAGTCCCGATGCGAAAGAGGCCATTGCATTGCCCCACACTCATTACTGGTTGCGGCCGGAAAACATCATCAAGGACTGAGCCGGGGGAGCGGGGCGAAGTGGCGACCGGACCGACCCGCTCCCGTATAATCCTGACAGGGGAGGGGGAGATCCGGTGAATCCTGAAGACCTCAGGTCTCGCAATCGACGAAAATGGGATGACAGCCATCCGCAGAGGGATGGATACAGTCCGTCCGGACGCAACCGGCGGAAAGTCTCCCGATGAGACTGGTCCGTCGTCTCCGGCGTGGCTGGAAACGCCTCTTGGCGGATCCCGTTCTGGTCGCCACAGGCCGGCGGCTTGGACTTTATGCCCGTCTGACCCGCCTGAACCGCCCGATCGGCGCCCTGCTCCTGCTCTGGCCTACACTCTGGTCGCTCTGGCTCGCGAGCCGGGGGCATCCACCCGCCCGCCTGTTTTTCATCTTCGTGTCGGGAGTCTGGCTGACTCGCAGTGCCGGATGCGCCATCAACGACTTTGCCGACCGTCACTTCGATGGTCGGGTACCGAGAACACAAAACCGGCCGCTTGCCCAGGGAAGCCTGCACCCCTGGGAGGCTTGGCTGGTTGCACTCCTCCTCGGAATTCCAGCCGCATTCCTCCTGACCCTCCTGCCGGTCCTCGACCGCTGGCTTGCGCTCATCGGCGTGACGCTCATGGTGAGCTATCCCTTCCTCAAGCGCTGGATATCCCTTCCCCAGCCCTATCTCGGCCTCGCATTCGGGTGGGGGATTCCCATGGCCTGGGTGGCGGCCGGCCGGGAGCTGGATGCCACCGTTGCATTGCTATTCGTGGCCAACATCCTCTGGGCCACGGTCTATGACACCTTTTACGCCATGGCGGACCGCCCTTGGGACCGCAGGATCGGGATCCGTTCGACGGCCATCCTGTTTGGCGAATACGACCGCCTCATCGTGATTTTGCTTCAGCTCCTCCTTCTGCTGGGTCTCTATCTCCTCGGTCGCGATCTCAGGCTGAGCTGGATCTACGATACAGGACTCGTGGCTGCCGGATGTTTCGCGATTTACGAGCAGACGCTCGCCTGGAACCGGAGCCCTGAAGGCTGTTTCCGTGCCTTTCTCAACAACAACTGGTTTGGCGCTGCGGTTTTCGCTGGAATTATCCTCAATTACACGCTCGTCCACTGAACCCGTAGTGCCGGAAAAGCGTTTCGGCGTGTTAAGATTTCGGGTAGGGGAGAGGTACCGAAGCGGTCATAACGGCGCCGACTCGAAATCGGATGGGCGGCAACGCCACGTGGGTTCGAATCCCACCCTCTCCGCCACTTGAGA
>JAKARN010000160.1 GCA_021828425.1 Pseudomonadota bacterium
GGCGATGACCCGGTCCAGAAGAACTCCCTTGAGAGGGGGTGGGGTCGGACGGGATCGGGGCGACGGGCGGGGTGCCGGATGGAGTCGGATTGGAGGAGGGGGGATGGCCGGGGGGGTCGAGGCGCATCCGCCAAGGAGTGTGGCGAGCCCCACGGCTGCGGGAATCACGATTTTCTGCCAGGACGGGGTTTTTTCAGTCGGTTTCATTGCTCACCATAGCCCAGGATGTCGTTTTCGAGGAAGGTGTCGAGCGGCCGGCCCAGGCTGCCCAACCCCTTGAACGACAGTTGGAAGTAAATACCCGAATTGGGTTGTCCCACACTGCCGATTGTGGTTCCCGGCGTCACAAAACGCCGGGCGATCAGCCGGAAGATCCAGCAACAGGTATCGTACTGGATTCCGGCGAAGGTTTCGAGTGTGGCGTGGTCCAGCGCCGAGTAGTCCCAGCTGCCGACCACGCTCAGTTGGCGGGTAATGGGCCAAACCATCGAGATTTCCGTCTGGTTCAGGAAATTCCGGTCATAGCGGTAACCGAGGTCGACGACCTGTCCCCCCGAGGCCCGGTACTCGAGTTCGACGGTGGCCTGGTTCCACTGCTTGAGATAGGGGTCCCACTCGAGGCCGGCTTCACTAAACCAGTGATGATCAAAAGTGATGGACCCTGCGCCCACATAATTGGACCGGGCCTGGGTGATCGGAGACTGGCCGGGCAGGGTCACCTGCTCATTTGCGAAATAGAAGATCTCGCCTAGGGTGAAGGACGCGAGCTGGGTGCCGGTTTGACTGTTCAGGATATCCGAGGTGACCGCGGCCGTGAGCTGATTGGCATCTCCCAGCCGGTCGATGCCGAGATACCGGTTCGTTGCAAAAAGTTCCTCGGTGCTGAAGGGTGGCAGGGTCGTGTCAAAAACCGGGAAATCACTCTGGTTCCGGTAGGGGATATAGAGGTAAAAGAGTTCCGGCTCAATAATCTGGAGCAGTCTCCCACCTGCCCATGTCCGCGAGAAATGCAGCCGGCCGCGCAGGCTGGCGATGGGCGCAAAGCGGTTGAGGCTCGTGGAACCGCCGGTTACGACGGGTGCGCTCAAAAGGTAATGGGTTTCACTGAGACCGATGCGTGGGGTCAGAGATGCCGTGGAATTGCCCAGGGTATAGCTCAGGCGCGGTTCAAGGTCGAGCCGGTCCCCGGTCAGTTCGGTGGTGCTGGTGCTCATGTAGCGGACGAACTGGGCGCGCCAGTGGAAGTCCAGGCGGGTCTGGTCAGCGAGCCAGCGTCCATCGAACAGCAGGTCCGGCAGGCTGGCATAGGGGCGGTCGGCTTCCGGGATGGTGGGATCGACCGTCTGGATGTCCTGAACGAGGCTTTCGATGTGCCAGTTCGGCTCAGCGTAGGTCAAGGCGAGGGTCCGGTATTCGTAGGGTTGTGCGGCTTCGACCAGGCTGGTCCCGAAATCCTGGAAGTAGCTTGGATCACTCACGTAGTTGATGTTGGTGGACAGGTTCCAGTGGGAATTGAACTGGGTCGTGTCGAGGTAGCTGAACTGGGCGCGACGGCTGTTCGTGACCCGGTCGTGAGGCAGATAATGGCCCACGACCTCGCCGTGGCTCGTCGCCGTCAGGTAGCGGAAGTCGAGGCCGGTCATGAGGCCACGGTGGCTCAAAAACCTCGGGGTCAGGGTGAGGTCCATATTGGGGGCAATATTCCAGTAGTAGGGGACTGAGAGATCGAGTCCGTTCAGGCTGTTGTCGCCGATCGTGGGAGCCAGCAGGCCGGATTTCCGCTGGCTGGTCAGGGGAAAACTGAGATAGGGGGTCCAGAAGATCGGAATCCCGTAAAAGTTGAGCCAGACATCGTGGGCGACCCCGACGTCTTCGGGGGGATACAGCGTGGCCGATCCGGCATGCAGTGCCCACTCGGCCTGACCGATCGGGCAGGTGGTGTAACGGACACTCTGCAGACGGGCTTTCCGGTTCCCGTCAACGACGATCCGGCTCGCCGATCCATGTCCGTGACGTTCGGGGATTTCGTAGCGCGTGTCATAGAAAAGACCCTGTTCGGTCGTGAAATTATAGGTTCCATGGCTGCCCAGGAGGTCGAAGCCGGGTTCCGCGAACCGCAGGTTGCCACTGCCGGAGACGATGTTCTGGGCCCGGTCGTAGCGGGCCTCGTCGACCCAGAGACGCCTTTCCCCCTGGGTCAGGGTCACATTGCCGAAGAGGTGGGAAACACCCTTCCGGACCAGCTGGGCCCGCTGGGAATGTGCGATGACCACTCCGTGAACCGGATGACGGGGGAGGGCGGCGGATGGCAGCGGAGGGCAGTTGCGGAAGAGGTAGAGCGGGCGGGCCAGCCCTGGTCCCGCGAGACCCGCCAGGAAGAGAATGGCCCAGAACCGTCGGGTTGGAATTCTCACGGGGGCCGCAAGGCCGGTCCGCGGCATGGTTCGCAGGCCGGCGGAGCTGCTGTTTCCGCTATCATGGGCAGCCGCCGGCAGATGAGGAGCACGGTTGAATCGTCAGGACAGAATGAGACAATGGATCACCGATGCCATCGGGGCTTTTGCGGAACTCCGGCCCGCATCCCAGGATGCTTCGTTTCGCCGCTATTTCCGCATTATATATCCGAGATCGAAGTCTGATCGTCATGGACGCCCCGCCGGATCGGGAGCCGCTCGGGCCCTGGCTTGAGGTGCGCGAACTCCTCGAGGCGGCTGATATCCACGTTCCCGCCCTGATCGAGATGACGCGAGAAGAAGGCTTTGTCGTGATGGAAGACCTGGGTTCGGTCACTTACGAAATTGCCCGTCAGCAAGGTGTTGCCCCCGGGCGGCTGTTTGCTGAGGCGTGGTCAACCTTGGTGCGTCTCGCCGCTGTGCGTCCGCCCAGCGTCTGGCCGCACTATGACGCACAACGCCTCGAACAGGAAATGGACCTGTTCTGGACCTGGCTGGTCGGGCGTCACCTGGATCTTGATGCACCGAGCCTGCGTGGTCGCTTTGCCGGCATCCACCGGGTCTTGATTGATCGCGCGTTGGGACAGGGACAAGTCTGGGTCCACCGGGACTACCACTCGCGAAACCTGCTCTTTTTGCCCGAACGCTCCCCAGGCGTGATTGATTTCCAGGACGCTCTGGTCGGGCCCGCGAGTTACGACGCGGTTTCGCTCCTGCGGGACTGTTACATTGAATGGCCCGATTCCGCGGTCCTCGACTGGTTGAGGGACTACCATGGCCAAGCCCGTTCTGCCGGCCTGCCGCTTCCTGGCTGGCCCGACTGGCGGGTCGATTTCGACTGGATGGGAATCCAGCGCCACCTCAAGGCCGCAGGGATCTTTGCCCGTCTGTGGCATCGCGATGGAAAGCCGGGCTATCTCGCGGATATCCCCCGGACCCTGGCTTATGTGGTCCGGGTTTGCTCCTCTTATTCTTTGTTGGCCCCCTTCGGGGTCTGGATCGAGGGCGAAATCTTGCCTGCGCTGCCCCCCCCAAAACCATGAAGGCTCTCCTGCTCGCGGCTGGCCGCGGGATGCGTTTGCGTCCCTGGACTGACCGGATTCCCAAACCGCTCCTCAAGGTCGGCGGGCAGCCTCTGATTGTGCATCAAATCCGGGCTCTTGCTGCAGCCGGTTTCCGGGACCTGGTCGTCAATCTGTCGTACCGGGGGGATCAGATCCGGTCGGCCCTCGGGAATGGAGAAGACTGGGGAGTTCAGATCCACTATTCAGAGGAAGGTCCCGAACCCCTTGGAACTGCTGGAGGAATCCGGCGGGCATTGCCGTGGCTTGGTTCCACTTCCTTCCTGGTGGTCAATGCCGATCTCATGACCGATTTTCCCTATGCGACGCTTCTCGACCTCGAGCCGGATGAAAAAGCGCGTATCGTCCTGGTCCCGAATCCCCGACACCATCCAGAGGGTGACTTCACCCTGACCCAGGGACGTGTCGGTATTGGGAATGGGCCCCGCCTGACCTTCGCCGGAATCGGCTGCTACCGGGCTGTGCTCTTTGAATCCATGGAAGCGGACCGATCCCTTCCGCTGGGTCCCGGGTTGCGGCAGTGGGCTCTGCAAGGCGCACTGGGCGGGCGATTCTATGACGGCCTCTGGTGGGATATGGGCACTCCCGGTGCCTGGAGGGATGCCGGATTTCCACTGAGTGGCGCTCCCCGGGACGAACCGTCGGATCGTTCAGATTCCGAGTAAGACAAATTCTCGATCAGTCAGGTTCAGCATGCCCATGCAGTGAGCCGCGGCTTTTGGACATGACCGGAGCGCCTGGGGTCATTGAGCATGGCTAGTGTAGTATCCCCGAAATAACTTTACAGATCACGTCATTTACCCTTCGGGAGGGTTGATCCGGGTTTGAGCTGCTCCATTTTAGCCCGAAGTTGCCACCTGTTCCAAAGAGATTTCCCATGTCATTCGGGTCTTTTCTGGGGGATCAGGCGGTAACAATCTGATTCCGCAATGTTCCGCGCCCACCCGCACGTTTCCGCAACTGCGTTACAGACGCGGTTTGAAACCAGTGGCGACTACACCGAAA
>JAKARN010000161.1 GCA_021828425.1 Pseudomonadota bacterium
GATCTTTCAAGTACTGTCTGTTTGGTTGAGTCGTATCCGGTCTCGTTTCCAATTTGCTCTTGGATGACCTGGCCGCCCAGGTTCGACGTCATGATAATAACCGTGTTTCTGAAGTCAATGGTTCTTCCCTGCCCATCGGTCAGTCTTCCATCATCCAGGATCTGCAGAAAAATATTGAAAATATCCGGATGGGCTTTTTCAATCTCATCAAATAAGATGACGGCATAAGGTCTGCGGCGTACCGCTTCCGTCAATGCTCCACCTTCCTCATAGCCGATATAACCGGGCGGAGCGCCAATCAGACGTGCAACGGAATGCGACTCCATGTATTCACTCATGTCAATGCGGATCAATGCTTTTTCGCTATCAAACAAAAACGCCGCTAGTGCTTTACTGAGTTCGGTTTTCCCGACCCCGGTTGGACCAAGGAACAGGAAAGAGCCTGTTGGCCTTGAAGGGTCTGACAGTCCTGCCCGCGAAAGCCGAATGGCGTTCGACACGGCCTGAACCGCATCGTCCTGCCCGACCACGCGTTTTTGAAGCTCGGATTCCATGGCAAGAAGCTTTTGTTTTTCACTCTCCAGCATTTTGGAAACAGGAATGCCGGTCCAACGTGCAACAACTTCGGCCACTTCCTCATCAGTGACGCGAGTCCGGACCAAATGAATTTTTTCCTTGTTTGTCAAGCGGGTTTGTTCGAGGTTTTTTGAAAGCTCGACTATCTGTCCATACTGCAGTTCGGACATCCGCCCCCAATCGCCAGCTCGACGTGCTGCTTCCAGTTCCGTGCGGGCACGATCAAGCTGGTCCTGAATGGAGACCTCTTTCTGAAGTTGGGTTTTTTCTGATTTCCAAACTTCTTCGAGATCGCTGTACTCGCGTTGTAAACGTTCGTATTCCGTGGTTAACCTCCCCATTTTCTCGCGTGACGGCGGATCCTTTTCCTTGGCTAATGCAGCTTGCTCAATTCGGAGTTGAATCAGGCGCCGTTCCAAGCGGTCAAGGGTTTCCGGCTTTGAATCAATTTCCATTCGAATTCGCGAGGCGGCTTCATCAATCAGGTCAATGGCTTTATCCGGCAATTGTCGATCTGTAATGTATCGATGAGACAAGGTGGCGGCAGCAACGATCGCGGCATCTGTGATTTCGACGCCATGATGAATCTCATACTTTTCCTTTAGCCCGCGAAGGATCGCGATTGTGTCCTCTACGTTGGGCTCTTGGACCATGACACGCTGGAATCGACGTTCCAGGGCCGCATCCTTCTCGATTTGTTCCCGGTATTCATCTAGCGTCGTGGCCCCGATGCAATGAAGCTCCCCACGGGCCAGCGCAGGCTTGAGCATGTTGCCTGCATCCATGGAGCCTTCCGCCTTGCCGGCTCCTACGAGCGTATGAATTTCGTCGATAAAAAGGACAATCCGGCCCTCTTCTTGGGCAATTTCATGAAGGACTGCTTTGAGTCGCTCCTCGAACTCTCCTCTAAATTTGGATCCTGCGACCAGCGCTGGCAGGTCAAGGACTAGCAGACGTTTCCTTTTAAGGCCTTCCGGGACTTCCCCATTGACGATGCGTTGGGCCAGGCCCTCGACAATTGCAGTTTTCCCGACTCCGGGTTCCCCGATCAACACGGGATTGTTTTTGGTGCGGCGTTGCAAGATCTGAATGACCCTTCGGATTTCATCATCTCTGCCGATGACGGGATCTAGTTGGCCTTTTTCCGCTTTTTCAGTCAGGTCAATAGTGAAACGGGAAAGAGAACGCCGTTGACCCTCGACGTCCTGCTGGTCAACTGGTGATCCTGCGCGTAACTCGAGGATGGCGGGTTCCAGGGATTCCCGAGTGATTCCCTGACGCCGTAGCAGGTCGGCTACCGGGTTTTTTGATTCAACGAGGGACAGCAAAAAGATCTCGGAGGCGACATAACGATCTTTCCGCTGCTGTGCAATTTTGATGCAATGGTTCAGAATTCGTACCAGATCGGGTGAGAAAGAAGACTCACCGGGAGTGCCACTGATTTTGGGGCGCACTTCCAAGATGTCCTCGAGTGATTTCTTGAGAGCCGAGACCGAGGATCCGGCTTTTTCGAGCAAAAACGGCACCGTGCCATGGTCCTGGCTTAAAAATGCCAGAAGCAGATGCGCAGGTTCAACACTCGGGTGGTCGTGGCGGACAGCCAGCGATTGTGCGTCCGACAGGGCATTTTGGAACTGAGTGGTAAACTGGTCTGGTTGCACGTGAAGATCCTTGGTTTAGGCACAGGGAAACTGTACTCCATTCAATTTGTGGACAGTCCCGGGTCATTTCAAGCGCTTGGGGAACGTTAATCTTCGAACGACAATGAAGGCGGATGAGGCAGGGAAACGATTTCTGCGCTAAACTGAACATCTTCCTGGCCGGTTTCCCACTTTTATTTATGCGGTATGCGGTGGGCCCACCCGCCGTCGTGAGCAGAGCCGAGAGTCACATACCCGGGTCCAAAGAGCGTGTCATCTCGTTTCTCTGCCCTCAGTTTGACGCCATCCGGCCATACAGGAAGTTCCCGACGTGTTACGGTGGCTCCGCTCATGGGCTGGACCCACCGGCATTTTCGTTACCTCCTGAGGTGTGTGAGCCCTTCCGTGGCTCTGTTCACGGAAATGATTCCGTCAGCAGCGCTGGTTCAGGGGCAGAGGACGCGGCCCTTGCTGTCATATCACTCATGTGAGCATCCCATTGCCCTGCAGCTTGCCGGCGATCATCCAGACCAGCTCGCGCACGCGGCCCGGGTTGGGCATGAATACGGCTATGACGAGATCAATCTGAACGTGGGCTGTCCCAGTCCCCGGGTACAGCACGGTGGATTCGGAGTCTGTCTCATGGCACAACCAGAACGGCTGGCTGAATGCGTGCGAGCCATCCGCAGTGTCAGTCCCGTTCCGGTCACCATCAAATGCCGCCTCGGCTTTGATAAACACCACAGTGAGGGTTTTCTAGACGACTTTGTGGCGGTTTTATCCGAAGCGGGATGCTCGACTTTCTACATACACGCGAGAATGGCGTGGCTGAAGGGTCTTGATCCGAAGGAAAACCGAGAGAAACCGCCCTTGAATTATTCCCGTGTGGATCGCCTGAAGCAAAAATTCAAAGATCTTGAAATTATCATCAATGGAGGAATCCGGAACCTGGAACAGGTCGAAGAACTGCTGTCCCGCTTTGATGGGGTCATGGTTGGTCGCCGTGTTCTGGAAGATCCTCTCTGGTTAGCAGAGGTGGATCAGAGATTGGGGCGAGCCTCGCGCGGAATCCGGACCCGGGAGAATGTGGTCATGGCCTATTCAGACTATCTGAGAAAAATCCTGGAGGATCCCGAAGCCATGGCTCGAGGACACCTTTCGCCCAGTCTCTTTCAACCCTTTTGGGGTCTTTTCCGTTCATTCCCCGGAGCTGCAAAAATGAGGGCTGAGACGGCTCAAGCTTCGCGAGCTACCCCATCGGAACTCCTGGGCTGGCTTGACCGCCTCGAAAAATGGGCTGAGGCGGGTTCATCGCATTCGATCTCGGGGCATATTTAAAGTCTTTCCGCCATGATGATTGCGGATCCAGCCAGATTCGCAATCAGAGTTCACCACGAATCGCTGCGAGTTGGTTCTTCATCGCTGCGGGCACACGGGGTGAATATGCGGACAGGAAGTTTCCAAGATCATCGTATTCCCGTTTCCACGCCTCAGTATCAACCAAAAACATTTGTTGAAGTGCCTCGGGTGGAACACCGAGGTTTTCGAGGTTCAGGTCACGCTCATATTCCGGGAGGTAACCGACCGGTGTTTCACGAGCCGATACCGTGCCCTTGCACCTCTCCAGAATCCACTGGATGACCCGGAGGTTCTCCCCATAGCCGGGCCAGAGGTAGTGGCCGTCGCGATCCTGCCGGAACCAGTTCACATGAAAAATGCGGGGCAGCCGGGTTGCCCGGTCCTGCATGCCGAGCCAATGTGCCCAGTAATCACCAAAGTGATAACCACAGAAAGGCAGCATGGCCATGGGATCCCGGCGTACGACCCCCGTCTTACCACTTGCTGCTGCTGTCGTTTCCGAAGCCAGTCCGCAGCCCATGAGTACCCCATGAGTCCAGTTTTTTGATTCAAGAACCAGTGGAACAAGCTGGGGCCGCCGCCCTCCAAAAAGAATGGCACTGATCGGTACTCCTTGGGGATCTTCACTGTGAGGTGACCAGGCCGGGTTGAGCTGGGAGCGGGTGGTGAAACGCGAATTGGGATGGGCGGCAGGTCCATTGGCAGCCTCATAGGGACGACCCTGCCAGTCGACGACCGGTTGACCGTGAGGCAGACCTTCCCACCAAGGCTCATTGTCGGCAGTAACGGCGACGTTGGTATAAAGGGTCTGACGGTGGATCATCTGATACGCGTTTGGGTTTGTTTTTGCATTGGTTCCGGGAACCACCCCGAAGTATCCTGCTTCTGGATTGATGGCCCAGAGCCGTCCATCGGCTCCGATGTGCAACCAGGCAATGTCGTCGCCGACGGTCCAGACTTTCCAG
>JAKARN010000162.1 GCA_021828425.1 Pseudomonadota bacterium
TAGACCCGGGTTCCGGACCGGATCGGAATCGTTCCCGCAACCACGGCGAGCCCGAGCCGGCGCGCCGTTCGCGCCAGATAATCCTGGATCGGCCCGCGTCCGGCCAGTTCCGCCCCCTCCCACCGCTCCGTGTCGGAGGTGGCCATGAGGGCAAAATTCTCGGGCAGGAGAGCGAGCGCGGCCCCCCGCTTGTGCGCCTCCGCAAGCAGGTGATCTGCTTGCTCGAGATTCGCGGCGATCGCCCGGCCGCTCCTCATCTGGATGGCAGCAAGGAGGACTTTCACGGTGGCGCTTCGAGTTCGATCCAGAGCCGGTTGCGATGGAAAGTGGCACGTGGACGGAGTACGAGATGGGTCCGGGGAACCCCCAAGGCCACAAGCCAGTCGGCCAGCTGGGCAGCCCAAAGACGGCCCCCCGGACCGACCGGATAAGCCAAAACCAGCGCGTCTCCCGGCGCTTCGATCCAGGCGGCGACCGCTTGTCTGACTGCTGGCCACTGGATCACCCGGCGGGCACGACGCACCCCGACCCACTGAGATCGGGGAAAGGAGAAACGTTCCCGGACATGGGCCGAAGCCGGCAGCGGCACCGCCCCCGCTAAAATCAGAACCAGCACGAAACAGAACCGCTTCCGGATGAACATGACCGGTCTACCCGGGTTTTTTCACAAAACCGAGCACATGGGCCCGGGCAGCACTGATCTGGTGGATACGCGGGTTCCGCCAGGGTCCCGTGACGTGATAGTAGGTTTCACTCATGCTTTCGATCACACGCCGGAAGATCCGGGACAGCGCAAGAAGGATCCCCCCCCCGATCGGGCCACCGAAAATGGCTCCCGCGATCGGCAGTGTGGACCCTATATGGGGGATGACCAAGGCCACCTGATCATAACTCCGTTTGACGAGGTTGGTTTCCCCGGTAAGCCAGATGGCGATCGAGGAGCCGAAAAGCGTGGCGTCCCGGGTCACCGCCATCCCGTCTCGGATGGAGAAGCTTCCCTCCAGGCGATCGTAACTGAGCCCGCGGGCAAAGACATCGCTGAAATCGAGGCCCAGCCGACGCGGTAGCGCGTTCAGGCTGAGGAGCGCAATGAAGCGTCCGGCACTCCCCGGCTTGATCGCGAGGACGCGGCCGTCCCGGACGGAAAACTGGATGCTGCCCGAGAGCGATGAGCGATCCGGGTGCCAGGGAAGCCCTCGCCAACCCAGATTCAGGGCAAAACGGGCATGCTCCCCGGTCAGAATCCGCTTGATGCCGAGCTGGTGGAATGCCGATCCGACTTTGGGACTCGCGATCTTTGCATTGAGTTCAACCTGTGAACCCGAAGGATTCCAGGTCCATTGGCCCCCACCCGTGATTTTCAGGTCAGGAGCGGTGAGTGCGAGGTGGGAAAAGCGGAGGGTATGAGGAGCAGGATGGATCCATGAAAAGACGACCTGGCCGAGCGAGATCCGTCCATAGCGGGTCTGCGTGCTGGACCAATCGATGTTGGGTAAATCGCCCGGCCTGAGCAGATGAGTGCCGGATCCGGCAAGATGGACCAGCGGGGCGATCTCGAAGCGGCTGAAGTCCAGCCGGATGGGATCCCGGCTGCCCGGGGGGGGAATGAAACCGGTACCGGCGAGAGCCTGTCCCGCCACTTGGAAACGAAGGCCACTCTGTTGCGCCGCCTGGACCGAGAGGCTCAGCGGCCCCAGATTCTGTCCCCAGCCGGTCAGGCGGGCGAGCTGGAGATCCTGGATCTGGAACGGTGGGAAGCCGGGCCCGGAATGCGTAAACTCCCGATCGAGCCGCCACCATCCAGCGAGATCGACCGTGCCGAGGCGGCCCGTGACGAGGATTCCGGCCGCCGGAAGAGGACCGGGCTGTCCTCCAAAATCAATCCGGCCGGCAGACAAAACCGGCCGCCCGGCGACGAAGCGTCCACGGGTTTCGATCCAGGCGATCGGGCCCCAGTGAGCTTGGGCACTGAAGCGTGAATCTCCGCGGAGCAGGCGACCCTCAAAATCCAGGGTCATGGACTGGTTTTGAACCTTAGCCAGCGGAGCCGGCAGGAGAAGACGGGTACCGACCAGATGGCTGACCGCCTTGAGCTGGAGCACGCCCGCAAGGTGCGTGGACGGATAGGACATCTCGGCTTGCCAGTCGGAGGCCCCTTGGACGAGGTGGGACAGCGGATGTCCCAAACCCAGCTTTGCCCCATCCAGCGCCCCCACCATCTGGAGATGGGTCTCCCCTCCCCGTGTCCAGGCATTGAAAGTGAGGTGATGGCCATCCAGACGGGCCGTCACCGCCTGGCTGGTCAGGGCCAGGTTGTCGAAGCGGACGTTTCCTTTGAGATGGTGGAGAACGAGGGGCCAGGGCCGCCAACGAAAGCGGTCCCGATCAAAGCGGACCACCCCCTGGATCGTCGGATGATCCAGGGCATGGACGGGGAGCCGGATCTGGACTGAAGCCCAAAGCGGACCTTCGAGTTCAAGACGGGTAAACAGTCCACTCCAGTGACGGGACAGGGGTGACGAATCGAGATAGCTCACAAGGGTTGAGGCCCGGCCCGCAAAAGTGCTCTGAATATGGAGTACGGACCGCTTGAGTTGGGGGATCACAAGACGCGATCCGGTCAGCGGAAAAGCCGCTTCCGTCCCCCCCGCGATCGCAACGGAAAATCCGGCCCCGGCAAATGCCCCCCGGGCCCGGTCCACCAGAAGATCCGGCCAACCCGGTGCAATGTGGACCTCGGCCTTCTCGAGCGAGAATCCCACTTCAAACCGCCCACCGCCCCGTGCGAACGGAAAGTCCGCAAGTGCCCCGTCGAAGACGAGATGGGCCTTGGGGACGTTTCCGGCGACGAATGCCTTCGCAAGCCATCGGTCCAGTCCCGGACTCAGGATCCCGTAGGGGATATCCTGCGCCATGAGCGGGAGTTTGCCATGGTGCAGACGGGCATCCAGATGGAGGGTCGGGCCTCCACCTTTGGGGATCTCCAGGACAGCCGTCCGGACCCGGATCGAAAAGGCGCGGGCATGGATCCAGGTGGGGGCAAGACTCAAGCGGATGCCCGCATGCTTCTGGTAGGCGAGAACGGAACCTCCCCACGCGAGCCTGATCGTCCGTCTGAATAGGCGGTGATCGCGGACCTTAAGAACTGAAGGTGCGAAGATCACGGATCCCGCCCCGCCCAACCAGTCGAAGCGTCCGGAAAGACCAGACAGTCCAGGCCAGCGCCTCCAAGCCGAACCCCCCACCTGTTTGAACCGTCCCGAGGCCGAACGCACACCCAAACCACCCTTGGCAACCACGAATCGGGTCGCCAGGCCGTCGAGCTGGCCTACGGGTTTCACATGACCCAGGAGGATGGCCACCGCGCGAATCGTCGGGAACTGCCTGATCAGCGGCACGAAGGGTTCGAGCGTTCCCAGGAAAAACCGGTGGGCTCCGAGTTGATAGGTTGTCTCGCCAGGATGCGTCATCCTCCAGCCGATCTCGAGATCCTCGCGACGAACCGGATGACCCGGCTGAACGACGAGCAGAGGGGACAAAATGGCCTGCCGGCGGGTCCAGTCCACGTTGAATCCCGTCCGAATCCGGATGGGGAGTGCCTGGAGCGGGTCCGCTCGACGTTCCTGGCCGAGTCCGGTCACCGCGAGGGATCCCCGGAGATGGGCGGGCTCGTGCCCTAGCCCGGAACCCTCGAAGAGGAGCGAGACCCGGCTCCTTTCGAGTCCCCGGACCGGCAGGGTAACACCGAGCGGGGGCAGAATCCCTGGCTTGAAACCCAAGACCTGACCCCGGACATGCCAGTGCCAGAGACCGGGATTCGTTCGCGGACCCCGTGCATGGGCGTCGAGATCAAGAGTCCGGATCCCATGAGGAGACACCCGTGCCTTAAGCCTCACTCGGTACTGGTCGTCCCGGACCGAGATCCGGAAGCGGGAGACCTGGATCAGGATGGGCGGACTTTCACCGTCGGGCACCAACCGGATCACGGCATCACGGAATTCCAGGCGGGCATCCTGAGCAATGACGGCGAGGGAGGCTGCAAGCGGGGGCAGGCGGGATTGTTGTACTCCGGCCCAGGGCAGGAGCCACTGTCCGGCCGCGCTCCGCCGGAGGGTCAAATGGAATCCGTGGAGGGTCACTCCACTCGGCAGCCATCTCCCGTTCTCCACCATGACCGGGATCGACAGATGAATCACGATCTGGCGGGCACGCGCCAAAGGAGCACTCCGGTGGGAAACCCCGAGCACCACGGAATCCAAGACGAGTTCGGGACCGAGTCCGCTCCAGCGGGCCTCAATATCATGGATGGTGAGCGGCACGCCAATGACCCGGGAAGCCCACCTTTCAACCTCCCGGCGGTAGGCCGGAACGGTGAGTGCCGCGAGACGAAACAAGCCCACTCCGGTGGCCGCCCCGATCACCGCGACGGCCACGAGCCCCGCCAGGACACGGATCCAGAGGCGTCGGTGGCGCACAGCAGACTTTGACTCCATCAGTCCAAGGCTCTCGCTC
>JAKARN010000163.1 GCA_021828425.1 Pseudomonadota bacterium
GTAGCGAGGACATCAAGCACACTCTGGGCCCCCAGTTCGGATAGTCGGTTATACAGGGAACTCTGGTTTTCGTGGGGGTGCAGGGCGACCGGGTTTTGGCGATAAACTGGTCCGGCATCCAGCTGCTTCACCACTTGCTGGATGGAAACCCCGCTCTGCGGGTCCCCTGCAAGCAAGCTGTATTCAATGGGTGAAGCTCCACGCCAACGGGGTAGAAGGGAGGCGTGCACGTTAAGCACCCCTATGGAGGGTAGTTCTAACCATGTCTGCGGGAACAGAAGCCCATAAGCCACCACAATCAGGAAGTCAGGCTGCAGGGCACGAATGGCTTCCCGAACTTCACGGTCAGTGAGGGAGGTTGGAGTGAAAACTTCGATATGGTGTTCAAGTGCCCAGCTTTTGACTGCTGTCGGTTGAAAAGACCGCCCCCGACCGCGAGGGCGGTCCGGCTGGGTCAGAATAGCGACGAGTTTGTGGGTGGTAGCTAGGCCGGCAAGGGTGGGGACAGCAAATTGGGGAGTTCCGGCAAAAACGATACGGAAACTCACCGCTTCACGAGATCCCGGATGCGGATCGTTCCCCACCGACCCGAAGCGACCCGAGAGCCCGCTCACGCTTGAGTGGGGAAAGATGGTCGATAAACAGGTGGCCATCCAGATGATCAATTTCGTGCTGGATACACACTGCTTCGAGTGCCACTGCGGTTCTTTCGAACGGTTGCCCCAACGGGTCGAACGCCTGGATATGGATTTCCGCCGCACGGACGACATCGGCATAAACGCCTGGGATCGAAAGACAGCCTTCTTGGCGTTTCTGCTGCCCCTTTCGGCTCACAATGACGGGGTTAACAAAGGCGATCGGGCAGGAACCATCTTCTGAAACATCCATTACAAAAACTCTAAGCAATTCAGCAATCTGTGTGGCGGCAAGACCCAGTCCATTGGCTTCACGCATAGTCTCGAAAAGATCGCTGACCAGGCGCTGTAAAACAGGGTCAAACGCGGACACCGGTTGTGCTTTGGTTCGCAAACGGGGGTCAGGAAAGATCACAATGCTACGGGTTGTCATGGGGTTCGTGGTCTGGACGTTGCGCTTCGCCCCCGCCCTGTATAGCATGGGGCATCGGGATCAAGCCGAAATTGAGGAATGGCGATGTTTGGGCGAATCAAAAGGGCCTACTTTTATTGTACCCCACCCAGCCGACAGTTAGGGTACCTAAAGGTGCCGATCCGCTTGGCACTGTCTTTGTCTTGCGCTGTTTTCTTGGCTAGTTGCAGTTCGACCGTCGTGCCCCCACATCGGGTGACCACCGCTCGGGTTAAAGCCTTCACAGCCTCTACTCCTTCTGCCCCGGCGCAGACACGTAGGCAGTCTGTCCAGCACGGCCGTGTGATCCGGAGTCATGTGCCGGTTCGTTATATCATCCGTCCGGGGGATACTCTCTGGGGGATTGCATCGCGCTATCTCCGCAGCCCTTGGCGCTGGCCGGATATCTGGTATCTCAATCGAGGGATCAGAAATCCAGACCTCATTTATCCCGGCGATACCATTTTCTTGGGATATCACTATGGGCACCGTGAGTTGACCATCATGCGTGGGCAAGCCCCCGTTGCATCAACCTCGCGCCGTTACCTTAAGGGCCTGCTGAGGCGGAGGATGGAATCTTCCATCCCGACGGTCAATTTGCGCCCCCGGATGGTTGTTCGCCCGCTCCGCTCGCCTATCGCCGTGATTCCCTATGCCGACATTGCACCATTTTTTGATCAGCCCCGAGCAGTAAGCCTGAGGGGCTATCAACATCTCCCCTACGTCCTGCGTTCGGTTCGCCGCATGACCTATGCCGCTCCGGTGGAGCGGGTCTATGTCCGGGGGCTGCCTGCTGCAGGAGTACATCGAAGATATGCACTGGTCCGGTTGATTCAGCCGATCCGTCAATGGTCTTCCGGCGAACGTTTGGGATATGAGGTAGTCGAAGTGGGGAAAGTCCGGCTCCTGCGTCTAGGTCACCCCGCACTGTTCCTCTTGGTGCATTCGACTGTGGAGATTCGGCCTGGAGACCGGTTGATGCCACTCACCGAAAAAGGGGTTTACCAGAACTGGGTTCCGAGTCTGCCCCGGTCTCTGGTCCAAGGACAGATTGTAGCGATGGCAACGCGCTTCCCCGATATTGGACAATATGACATTGTGGTTATCGATCTGGGCCGCCGTCAGGGACTCAAACCGGGTAATGTCTTGGATGTGTTTCGGCCGGGAGAGAATGTCGAAGATCGGCGGGCTTTTGGCGACCGTTCATCGGATGCGCACATTCTGCCGATCAAGGTTGGGACCGCGTTGATCTTCAAGACCTATGCACGATTCAGTTATGCCCTGATTCTTACGGAGAAATGGCAGGTGCACGTGGGTGCTCCCGTTGCTTCTCCGCAGATCAGACCGCAAAACGTGAAGTTCGTTAAGGTGAAACGCCCCTGGGATTAATGGGAAACGGGGTTTGAATCGGGGAGACGGTGAGGTCGGGGGTTTGTGCCATACCCCATGGCACTCCCGTACCCGTGCAATGCGTGAAGAGGTAGATTCATGAATGATCGGGTCGTGGATGTCTTGGCCTTTCTGTACGAATGGCGCTTTTCAGATAACGGAACCGGCGGGTCTCTTCTCACAGACCTCGATTCGGTTTCCGCGGGGCTGGAAACCGCCGGATTTAGTGAAGAGCTAGCCAAAGGAGCGTTGCAGTGGTTGGGTGAACTGGACGAGATTGAAACCCATGGGTTTCTGGAATTGAAGAACGAAACATCTGCTTCTGCCGTTGAGGTACAGCGGAGTTATACACAGGAAGAGGTCGAGGTATTAGGGCTTTCTGGATGTGGCCTCCTCCTGATGCTCGAGGAAATGGGTGTCCTGAATGCGCTTCAGCGCGAGATTGTGATTGAACGAGTCACGGCGCTTGGCATGGGACCTCTTGACGACAACGATCTCCGTTGGATCATTCTGTACGTCCTACGTGGGCGCTGTGGATCAGAGAGTGCTTCGGTCTGGGCCGAGACCATCCTGTTTCAGAATGAATGGGGATTTCTTCATTGAAGAAACGCAGCACTCCTATGCAGGATCACCCGATGCGTCAGCTGGTGGTTGTTGAGTCACCGACCAAGGCCAGGACCATTCAGAAATACCTAGGTCAGGGCTTTGAAGTCTTGGCTTCCTATGGACACGTCCGGGATCTTGTCCCCCGCTCGGGGGCGGTAGATACACAGCACGCGTTCGCCCAGACCTATCAACCCATCGCCAGAAATAGCAAATATGTTGACCAGATCGCAAAGGCACTGAAAAAGACAGACCGCCTGTGGCTGGCGACTGATCCAGACCGGGAAGGTGAGGCGATTGCCTGGCATCTGTGCCAGTTGCTCGGAGAGACGAAAAAGCTGCCCGACATTCCGGTTCAACGGGTTGTTTTCCACGAAATTACAGAATCTGCGATTCGCGAGGCGCTGGCGCATCCACGAGGTCTCCTGATGGAACTCGTTAATGCGCAACGAGCCCGGCGGGTACTCGACTATCTTGTCGGATTTAATCTCTCTCCACTTCTCTGGCGCAAAATCAAACGGGGTCTGTCTGCAGGGAGAGTACAAAGTCCGGCCTTGCGGCTTATCGTGGAACGCGAAGAAGAAATTGAGCGGTTTGAACCCCGTGAATACTGGTCAATTGAAGCTCCCCTTGAAAAAAACGGCAAGCCGTTCTTGGCCCGTCTAGTGCAGTTCGAGGGCCGGAAACTCGGTCCCTACGATCTGCCGAATGCCGAAGAGACCGAACGTGTCCGAGCCTCGTTATGGGAAGCATCTCAAGGTTCCCTGACCGTTCTGACGCGAGAAGCCAAGGAACGGAGACGACAGCCGGCTCCACCGTTTACGACTTCTACCCTGCAGCAGGAATCCGCGCGCCGCTACGGACTTTCGGCTCGGAGGACGATGCAGATCGCCCAGCAACTTTACGAGGGAGTTGACCTGGGCGAAGGGTCTGTCGGGCTGATTACCTATATGAGGACCGATTCGGTTCAATTGTCTGCGGAGGCTATCGGTGAGATTCGGGAATGTATCCGGTCGCGATTTTCAGCCTCGGTGCTTCCCGAAACCCCGCGAACCTACAAGACGACGACCAAGAATGCCCAGGAAGCGCACGAAGCTATCCGTCCAACCTCGGTTGTCCGAGCCCCGGAATCCATCCGGGCTCATCTAAACCGGGACCAGATGCATGTGTATGAATTGATCTGGCGGAGGACTATGGCCTCCCAGATGTTGCCGGCCATTCTGGAAAATATCCAAGTAGAGCTGGACGCCGGCCAACGGGGTATCTTCAGGGCAACCGGATCGACGGTCAGGTTCCCGGGTTTCATGCAGGTTTACCAGGAAACTATGGAGGAAGGACAAGCGGGAGAAGAAGGAACCCGTCTTCCCGAGCTTGAGGTGGGCGAAAATCTGCCAATGGCCGAGCTCAAAACGCTTCAGCAT
>JAKARN010000164.1 GCA_021828425.1 Pseudomonadota bacterium
CGGATCACGGTGGGACTCACATAGTAGTAGGGCGGGACCGGCAGGTTGAGCGGGGCCGGAGAACCCACGAGCACGCGCCCCGCAAAGTCATACATGGAGCCATGGCACGGGCAGTGGAAACCCCCCTTCCAGGAGGGTCCCAGCGAGCCGCCGGGTTGTGGGACGTAGTCCGGGATGCAGCCGAGATGGGTGCAGATGCCGATCAGGACCAGATATTCCTTCTGGATCGACCGCCAGTACTGATAGACCCCGGAGGGCATTCCCGGTGGCTGTTGCGGCTGACGGTTGTGCGGGTCCTTGAGGACCGGATCCATGCCCGGGAGGATCGACAGCTGCTCGGGGGTCCGGCGCAGCACCCAGGCCGGCTTGTGACGCCAGAGCACCGTGATGAGTTCCGCCGGCTTGATCTTGCTGATGTCGATATCCACCGGGCTGCCGGCTGCGACGGCCTTGCGGCTCGGGTTCATTGATCCGACGAAGGGAACTGCGGCCGAGGCCACGCCGATGGCACCGATCACCGTGGTTGCGGAAATGAGGAAACGGCGACGGCTCTGGTCAATGGCTTCTGAGGCCGTCTCCGGAGCGGCAGACGGCACGGGCTCGGAGGGGTGTTTCACGGGAGGTCTCCTGGGGACTCGAGAAGCCGGAGGCAACCGGCTTGCCAGCCAATTATAACCGGCAAGGGCGGATCGATGCCTTGGGGCGGATCCGCCCCGCCGCCCTGCCGCGAGGGCAGACCGCCGGGGCGTGGGGAGCCGCGCTATGATCAGGAGATGGATCGGTTCCTCCTCTCCCAGAACGGGGATGCGGTTGCCCGGCCCCGTGCGGGCGGGACGGCAACCCTGTCCGGGGATGCGGATCGTGGGTGAGCTCGGAGGGCTGGTCTGGGGAAGCCTCGGCGCGTTCCTGCTTTACGTGTTCTTGATGTGGGTGATGAGCACCCGGGCTGGGGGCGCCATCGTTCTGCTCGGGCTCGTGGCCGGGCTGCTGATCGGCTTGGGCGACCTGGGCGGGAGGCGGATCGAGGCCTTCCGCGGCCTTCTGGCCTGGGGCCTGGCCTTGGGGCCGCTGTTTCTCAAGGGGGTGGTCTGGCCGGCCTCGGTCGCCTTCCAGCGGAAGGTCGAGGCCCGGTGGGCGATCTTTGTGGTGAATCTCCTGTCCTGGCCCACCGGGATCCTCTGGGTGATCTGCCTGGTCTGGGCCTATTCGGCATCCCCGGGATCCGGTACACAGGGCCGCGGCACCGGGAACTGAGGCGGGATCCGGAGCGGGTGGGGAGGATCCGGCCCGTTGCGATGCCCGACCCTTCAGGCGAGAAGCGAACGGACCTGGCGGATCGTCTCTTCCGAGCTCCGCTTCGGGGAGGAAGGGACTTCCATGCCCACCCGGACAGCCGGCCGGGAACCGATCCGTTCGACCCATGCCTGGAGCGCGTCGAGCCCGTCCATCCGGATGCCCGCCCACTCGTGCGAGGCCACCCAGGGATAGGTTGCGATGTCGGCGATCGAATAGTCTCCCGCGAGATACAGGGAGTCCGTGAGCCTCTGGTCGAGGACCTCGTAGAGCCTCCGGGTCTCGCGCTGGTAGCGATCGATGGCGTAGGGAATCCGTTCCGGAGCATAGCGGAAAAACACGTTCGCCTGCCCCTGCATGGGCCCGATCCCGGCCATCTGGAAAAAGAGCCACTGCATGACGCGGGAGCGCCCGCAGGAATCGGAAGGCAGGAGGCGTCCGGTTTTCTCCGCGAGATAGACAAGGATGGCGCCCGATTCGAAAATGGCGAAGTTCCCCTCTTCCCGGTCGACCAAGGTCGGGATGCGGCCGTTCGGGTTGAGCGCGAGATAGTCCGGCTCCTTCTGTTCGAGGCGGGTGAGGTCGAGCACATGGACGGTGTAGGGCAGGCTGAGTTCCTCGAGGGCGATCGAGACCTTCCGGCCATTCGGGGTGGGGGCGGTGTAGAGGTCGTACATCGCGAAGGCTCCTGGCTTTCCGGGTGGATGGTGTCACGCTCGGGGACGGTCCCATTGTAACTCTCCGGTTTGTTCTGCCGACGGCTCACCGGAGTCGGCTTCCTCCCCTCCCCCGCTCCGCCCGGGAGATCCGCTCGCCTCCCTACGATCCGGTCCTGCTGGAGCCCGTGTCCGGCCTCATTTTCGAACTGGGCGGGCCGAGATCTCGTCCGGCTGCCTTCGGGTTGCCCAGGCGAGGGACCGGAGGTGAGATTGCAGACGGGCCGGATCCCGGGACTTTTCGATCAGGCTGGACCCCACGATCACTCCGGCGGCCCCTTGGGCCAAAGCCGTCCCCACGTCCTCCGGTGAGGAGATCCCGAACCCGACGAGTCCGGGCGGCGCACCCAGGGATTTCAGTGTTTCGAAGAGACGTGCCTGGGGCCGACCGGCCTGCTGCTCCGTTCCGGTGACCCCGCTCCGGCTCACAACGTAGGTATAGCCGGAGGCGAGTTTCGCGATGCGGGCCAGGGTCGCCTCCGTTGCGTTGGGGGGGGCGATCAGGATCGGCGCAATGCCATGGCTCCGGGCCGCCTCCACGAATGGCCGGGCTTCCTCCGACGGGACGTCCGGGACGAGGACCGAGTCCGCACCGGCGGTCTGGATCTCTTCGTAGAACCGGTCCAGTCCCGGCTGGTAGACCAGGTTGGCGTACACCAGAAGTCCGATCGGGAGCTCCGGATGGCGGGCGCGGAGCTGGCGCACGATGGCAAGGCCCGAGTCGAGCCGGGCGCCGGCGGTGAGCGCCTCGTGGCTGGCTGTCTGGATCACCGGACCGTCGGCAATGGGATCGGAGAAGGGCAGGCCGAGTTCCAGGGCATCGGCGTGGGGAAGAAGCGCCTCGATCCACTCGAGCGAGCGTTCCGGGCTCGGATAACCCAGGATGGCAAAGGGCACGAGTGCTCCGCGATTCTCGCGGCCGAGGCGGTCGAAGAGGGACGAATAGCGGTCCATCAGGAAATCCCCTCGGTCAAGGACTGCACGTGGGCGAGATCCTTGTCCCCCCGTCCCGAGAGGTTGACCAGGAGGCGGGCGGGTCCCGGATGGAGATGGGCGAGCCTTTCGCAGTAGGCCAGGGCATGGGCCGACTCGAGGGCGGGAATGATTCCCTCGTCGCGCGCGAGCCGGCGGAACGCGGCCAGTGCCTCCCCGTCGGTCGCCGATTCATAGCGGACGCGGCCCGTCTCGTGGAGATGCACGTGCTCGGGGCCCACGCCCGGATAATCCAGGCCGGCCGAGACGCTGTGCGACTCCAGGATCTGGCCTTCCCCGTCGGTCAGGATCCGGGTTTCGGCTCCATGGAGGATGCCCGCCTGTCCTCCGCTGATGGTGGCACCATGGCGGCCGCTCCCGAGCCCCTCTCCGCCGGCCTCGACCCCGACGAGTGCGACCTTCCGGTCCTCGAGGAAGGCCCGGAAGATCCCGAGTGCATTCGAGCCGCCGCCGACGCAGGCCACGACCTGGTCCGGAAGGGCGCCCCCGGTCTGCTCGAGAAACTGGACCCGGGCCTCGTCCCCGATGATGCGCTGGAACTCGCCAACGAGCGTCGGAAACGGATGCGGGCCGGCGACCGTTCCCACGAGATAGTGGGTCTGTTCGTAGCTCGCGGCCCAGTCCCGCAGGGCCTCGTTCATCGCGTCCTTCAAGGTGGCACTCCCCGCCGTGACCGGAGTCACCACGGCGCCGAAGAGTTTCATGCGGAACACATTGGGTGCCTGGCGGGCGCAGTCGGCGGCCCCCATGTAGATCTGGACCGGAATCCGGAACAGGGCGCCGGCCAGGGCGACCGCGACCCCGTGCTGCCCGGCACCGGTCTCGGCGATGACCCGGCGCTTGCCCATGCGCCGTGCGAGCAGCATCTGGGCCAGGACCTGGTTGGTCTTGTGCGCACCTCCGTGCAGCAGATCCTCGCGCTTGAGATAGATTTCGAGTCCCGAGCCGGAGAGGAAATTGCGGCAACGGGTGAGCGGGGTCGGCCGACCGGCAAAGTTCGAGAGAAGGTCCTTGAGCTCGGCCTGGAAAGAGGGATCGGTGCGGGCCTCGGCAAAGGCCCGCTCGAGCTCGTCCAGGGCCGGGACCAGGATTTCCGGGACGTACCGTCCTCCCCATCGGCCGAAGCGGCCGCGTCGGGGATCGGATCGGGGAGAGGGGGTCGCTTGGGTCATGGGTGACTCCGGTTCCGGTGGGGAAGAACCCGCAACTGGTCGAAGAGCCGGGTCAGGCGCTCCGCGTCCTTTCGTCCGGGTGATTCTTCGACCGCCGAGTTGACGTCGATGAGCCAGGGATCCAGCCGGCGGGCGGACTCGATCTGGTCCGGTCCGATGCCGCCCGCGATCACGGCCTGGGAGAGCTCCGGCCAGAGGCGAGCCCGCACCGGATCAAAGGGAATTCCGGTGCCGCCCAGGCGGGTGCCGGAGGCGCTGTCCAAAACCAGCCGGTCCGCGCCGAGTGCCCGGGCCGTGACGGGCGGGGCCTCCCAGATCG
>JAKARN010000165.1 GCA_021828425.1 Pseudomonadota bacterium
TCTCGTCTCAACCAAGATCATCGAAAGCGGAATCGACATCCCCACGGCCAATACCATCCTCATCCATGAAGCCGACCGCTTCGGCCTGGCTGAACTTCACCAGCTCCGGGGCCGGGTCGGCCGGTCGGCCCACCGGGCCTACGCATACCTTTGCGTGCTCTCGCTCGAGGCTTTGGCCGACGATGCGGAAAAACGCCTGGAGACCCTGACCCGTTTCGACGCTTTGGGATCCGGACTCCTGCTCGCCATGCAGGACCTCGAGATCCGGGGCGCGGGCGAGCTTCTCGGCCAGGCCCAGAGCGGGGAGATCGAGGCCGTGGGATTCAGCCTGTACACCGAATACGTCCGCGAGGCTGTCCAGTCACTCAAATCCGGTGCACCTCAGCCAACTTTCCCGCCCGATTTCCGCAGGACGGAAATCGATGTGCACGAGCCGGCCCTGATCCCGGAACGCTATGTTCCGGACATCCACCAGCGCCTGGTCCTTTACAAGCGACTGGCCTCGACCGGAACCCCGGCGGACCTCGCAAGGCTCGAAGACGAGTTGGGCGACCGGTTTGGCCCTCTCCCGGAAGCGCTCGCGATGCTCTTCACCCTGTCCGGCTTCCGGCTACGGGCCACTCCGCTCGGAATCGAACGCATCGAAGCCTCGGCCGCGGGCGGTCGTGTCCTTTTCAACCCCAGCTCCCGGATCGATCCCGCTCGCCTCGTGACCCTCATGACGGGAGCGGACAATCGCTACCGCATGGAGGGAGCCCTTCGACTGGTCTACCGGCAACCCCTGCCCCATTCCGTGGACCGGACCCGCTGGATCGATGAAATCCTTACAATACTCGGAGGCTGATCCCGCATCTGACGAGGGTGGTCCCTTGACCCAGTTTCCGCTTGTTCCCGTGCTTCTTCTCCTGGTCGCCGGAATGTCCTGGAGCGCTGCCCAAGCCCAGCCATCCCCCGCCCCGGCACCCGCGCAATGGGTCCAGGTCATCGTTTTCCGCAGCCTGGATCCGGATGCAGGTCGCCATGAGCGATGGTCGCACCACCTGCCCGTGAAACTCATGCAGGCAGGTCTCCCCCTCTCCCGCCACGCCGGAGGAAGCCACGGCTTCCGGCCAGCCTCCCTGGGTCCCCGGATGCAGAGGGTGTGGGCCCTCCTCCGCGCAGCCGCCCTGTACGCCCCCATGCTCAAGGTGGCCTGGATCCAGCCTGCCCTCAACCTGGATGCGGCAATCCCCGTGGCCCTGAACCCGGTACGGGGGAAAAGGACTTCCTTCCCCGGACCGGCGACCACGTCCTACCCGGTCCCGGGTTTCGCGCACCCGGGACTCCATTCTTCCAGAGCTCCCCTCAAACCGGAGGTCTTCGGCACGGTCAAGATCACTGTCCTGCGTCACGTCTACATCGCCGTCCATACCGCACTCGTCGAGCGCCCGCCGGATTCAATCTCGCCCCACCCCCATCCCGGCCAATCCGCCCAAACCCCGCGTCCCAGATCTCTCCTCAACGTCTATCCCATCCACCAAGCCAACCAGGTCCGTCCCGGGCGGATCAACTACTTCGACAACCCGGCCTACGGGGTTTTGGTCTACGTCAAGGCCGTTCCGGCAAAGGTGTCGTCAAAGCCGCCTCCAGGATGAGCCGGGTACGCGCGAGGGCCTGCCGCAGCGATTCCTCGAGTTCGTCATGGATCGGGCGGATTCCCTTGCCTGCGGCCCAATTGCTGACCAGCGCACAACAGGCATAGGAAAGGCCCAGCTCCCGTGCCAGGGCAGCCTCGGGCATGGACGTCATGCCGACGATGTCGCAGCCATCCTGTTCCATCCTCCGGATTTCCTGGCGGGTCTCCAGACGTGGCCCCTGTGTCACTCCATAGGTGGCCCGTTCGATTCGGGGAAGATCCGCGCGGCGGGCTCCGGCAATCAACCAGTTCCGGATCCCCTCATCGTAGGGGTCGGTGAAGTCGACATGCCGGACTGGATCCTTCCCCCCTTCCCCATCCGAAAAGGTCTGGGCCCGTCCATAGGTATAGTCGATCAGCTGGTCCGGAACCACCACGGACCCTGGCTCCATTGCGCTCGTGATGCCACCGACCGCCGCCAGGGCCACCACAGAGCGGGCACCCGCCGAATCGATTGCCCAGAGATTGGCACGATAGTTGACCTGATGCGGGGCCAGCGCATGGCGGTCGCCATGACGCGCCAGGAAAACGATTCTGGTCCCGAAGAGGTGGCCCCAGCGAAGTGGGGCGGAAGGCGACCCCCAGGGAGTTGAAATCTCGGTCCGCCGTTCCTCGACGAAACCTTCCATCTCGCTCGTGCCTGTACCCCCGATAATGGCAAGGATGGGTTTTCCCGGCATGATCATTCCCAGAAAAAAACAAGGACTTCCCTAGTGTAAACGAGTTCCCGGAACCATCCTGGGATACCTCCGGACTTCCTGGATCTCATTCGCCACTATCGAAAGTCCTTCCCCGCATCTGGCCCACCATGGGAAAACCTGCGATGCCGGGCGGTTTGAAGAAAATCAAGGGGGAATGGGCGCCTGAATCGGGAACCGGACCTTTTCGCGGCGCTGATCGTGGAAGGGCGGCACCTGAGCGCATCCTTGGCAGATTTCGAGTCGTGAACAGCGGATCCGGGCACTTGAGCGGAAGCAGATCGTTCACCTGCGTGGAACGCTGCATGGGAATCTCCCCTTGACCCACTCAATATGTTGATGCAGCACGAGCCTTGCTAACGCTCCAACGTCGAGATCCAACAGGTCGGACGTTTTATCGGCCAGGTCCGCCACCGCCTACAGACCCCCGGGCCATCACCAACGTGACCGTCAGGTTTTCAGCACAAACCGGAAGCATTTCGGATCTAATCAAATCGGCAGCACTGGCCGAACCGCACGCATAGCCGTCTGGTGGTGTCACACTGACAATGAGCCACTCGCGCAACAATTTGGCCATGACCACCGGCCCAGACCCCTGCGGTTCGGGTGTGTTCCTGCCTTGATCATTGGTCTCTCAATGTGCTATCATGCTAGCGAGTCTGGAGGAATGGGATGGCACAAATTATCGTGCGCCGATTGGAGGATGAGGTGAAAGCACGCCTGCAGCGCCGGGCGAATCGCCATGGACGCAGCATGGAAGCAGAGGTACGAGATATTCTACGCGTCGCGGCCAAGGACGACGGTCGGCCGACAGGCCGGCTCGGATCGCGGATCGCCGAACGGTTTCGCGGACACGGCCTGGATTCCGACCTTCCGGAAATCCGTGGGCAGAGCCCGAGTCCGGCCGAGCTGCAGGATTGATCATCCTGGATACCAATGTGCTTTCGGCGCTCATGCGAAGCAAGCCCGAGGAACGGGTCGCGCGCTGGCTCGACCGACAGCCGGCAGAGTCTGTCTGGACGACCAGTATCACGGTATTTGAAGCGCGCTTCGGCATTGCCTTGTTGCCTCCGGGTGGACGCAGGAGGGACTTGGAGCAGTCGTTCGCTCGCGTGCTGCAGGAAGACCTCGAAAATCGCATCCTGGATTTTGATAGTGCAGCGGCAGCGGAAGCGGCAACACCCGCTGCGGCTCGGCAGAGAGCGGGACGACTGGTTGACTTTCGCGATACACCGATTGCCGGAATCGCGCTTTCGCATTGCGCATCCCTTGCCACGCGGAATGTCCGGCATTTCCAGGGATTGAAGGTAACCGTTGTTGACCCATGGAAAGCCGGAAAACGCTAACAAGGGGGAATATAACGTGAGCACGCGGCGCATCTGCGCCACATCCTGCATTCGGAAACGGCCGCGGCACGGTCGGCTTTGGTCGAGCTTCTGGCCGAGCCCATGAAGTTCCAGCCGCTCGGTCACAGGGAGTACGAGGTGAGCGGCCCTTCTGGAAACTGCTAGCAAGAAAAGCCAAAAAGTGGCGTCCCCAAGAGGGCTTTACTCTATGCGGGTCAGCTTAGCCTGCCGTGGGCGGCCTGACTAGGACACAATCTACACGCAGAGCCACAGGTGCCTGCTCGACGCGAAACCCTACTCCACTCCAATGATCAAACGGTGATTGAGCAGATCAATGGCTTTGGCAAACTGCGATCACTTCGATCCGTAACGCGGATCCAGCAGACGGCACACTTCCGTTTCCTCGATCCCAAAACGTTTGGCGAGATGAAACGCCTATCCATCGTGCGGCCACCTGTGCAAACTTGCCGGCGTCGGCGCAAGATCAAAGCCTCTGTCATTGCCAGCTGCTTGTACGGGTTTGTTATCCTATACCAGCTTGTCGTACTCGGCATGCGTACCAATCCAAATCCACATGACGCCGTCCTCAATGCCGATACCGAGTGCCCGATGATGCAGACCGGCGTGAACTGACCAAAGCCTACCGATTCGTTTGAAATGTAGAGACGGATGGTGGGGATCAGCGCGAAGCAATTGATAGTTCTTGTCTGCTACGACGCGCACCTCAAGCGGCAAAGCACTGTACAGCGCCCAGAACTCGCTGGACGCA